>CALRSN020000242.1:0-4868 GCA_943370865.1 Bordetella parapertussis | reverse complement strand
CAAAAAAATCGCAACCGTGCTGGTGGAGGTGGATGGGAAAAGTGAGATACATATTATCGCAGCTGAAGATGGGAAAGTGCTGAATGTGATCAAGTCGGCCGATATCATGTTGTTCACCGATCCAAAATTCGTTGATGAAGATAATTTGGTTACTGCAGTTCGTTTGAAAGATGGTAAAATGGCGTTGGCGCATGCAGAGATCTCTACAGGTAATCTTGTAAGACTGACATCTCCTTCCTACCATGTGGTGGGTTATCCTTGTGTAAGTGATGGGGTCGTTTATTTTACGGCTTCCTATGGTGGTAATGATGATGTGTTTGCTTTACAATTAAGCGACAGGAAAATTTTTAAAATCAGTAATGGACCGCTGGGAAATTATTATGTAAATGTGGCCGGTGGAAAGATCAGCTGGTCTTCCTTTACTGCGGAAGGGTACCAGTTGCAACAACAATCACTCAGTGACATTAGCAGGACGGAAGTAAAAGAACCCCTGCCGGAAGAAACTGAGGGTAAGTTTGCTATTGCGGGAACAGAGCAAGTCAGTGATATATTATTAAGTAAAGTGGGGGCAAGAGAATTCAGCACTGAAAAGTACAGGAAAGGAACAAGGTTGCTGAATTTTCATAGTTGGAGACCGTATTATGAAGACCCCATTTTCACCTTCTCTTTATACGGGGAGAATGTGCTGAATACCCTGCAAACTGAGTTATACTATTTATATAACCAGGATGAGAAAACCAATGCGATTGGATTCAGTACAGTGTTTGGGGGGCACTTCCCTTATCTCAGCCTGGGTACAGAGTATACTTTTAACAGGGAAAGAACAGTGGGTAACCGCCTGCGCCAATGGGATCAGTTGGATTCAAGAATCGGGTTGAATGTGCCGCTCAACTTTACTAAAGGAAGAAGTTTTAAGCAGTTTAATATCGGCTCTAATTATTTTTACCGGAACGAATTCAACAAAGGCTTCTTTAAGGATTCTATCGGCAATACCGGTTTCAGTTACCTGCATCATTTTATTTCCTGGAACCAGCAGGTGCAAAGGGCTACACAGCATATTTATCCAAGACTGGGTTATGGTGTTGCATTGAATCAACGGTATGCGATTACGGATTTGGAAAGCAAGCAGTTTTCGGGCAACGTAACCGTTTATTTACCCGGTATAATGGCAAATCATAACCTGGTACTGACCGGTGGTTTTCAAGAAGTGGATACATTGAATACTGTTTTCTCCAACCGTTTTGCCTATGCAAGAGGGTATACCGGCCGGTATTTTTCAAGGATGTGGAGACTGTCTGCCAATTATCATTTTCCCATCTGGCATACAGATTTTGGATTTGCCAATATCTTATACCTGCAGCGGATCAGGGCCAATGCTTTTTATGATTTTACCAAAGTATATTCAAGAGATAAAACACAAACAAGAGACCAGCGCAGTGTGGGGGGAGAAGTATTTGTTGACACCAAATGGTGGAACCAATACCCGCTGACATTCGGCTTCAGGGTCAGCCGGCTACTGGACAGGGACCAGTTTGACGGATTCAAAGGAACTGTTTTTGAACTGGTGCTGCCGGTGAGTATTTTGCCCCGGTAATTTAAGAGAATCCCACAAAGACACTAAGTATACAAAGTCCTATGAGTGCAAATTTGTAAGTATGTGTCTTTGTGGGAAAAGATCATAAAGAAGCTAGACTCTCTTCGATCACTTTTATTTTTTCTTCTGCATCTGCTTTTTTCTTGCGTTCACTTTCCACTACTTCCGGTTTGGCATTGCTGACAAATTTCTCATTGCTGAGCTTTTTGTCAACGGAGATCAAAAATCCTTTCAGGTAGTCAAGGTCTTTTTGTAATTGTTCTTTTTGAGAAGTGGTGTCAAGCACTGTTGTTGTTTCCAGGAAGAATTTATCTTTTTGGACAACTACTGTAATGCTGTTGCCTACAGATGCTGTAGCATAAGTTACAGCATCTGCATTCACTTGCCTAGCGAGTATTGATTCAATAGTCTTATATGTAGTGGCATCATCTGATAAAATATGTAACCTGATCGTGTCTTTTGGTTTCAATTGGTTTTTCACCCTTGCATCACGAATAGCAGTAATCACTTCTTTTAAAAGACCAGCAGCGGCTAAGGTTGTTTTATCAGCAGGTTGTACAGGTGAGTATTTTTTTATTGTCAGGTCATCTTTTCTTTCCTTCAACTGGTGATATATCTCTTCGGTGATAAATGGCATGAAGGGATGCAGTAATTGCAGCAGCTCATCGAAGAAGCCAACTGTTTTCTCATATACGGCTTTATCAATAGGCTGTTCAAAACCGGGTTTCACCCATTCCAAATACCAGGAACAGAAATCATCCCAGATCAGGGAATAAATTGTTTTTAGTGATTCACTTAAACGAAAATCTTTAAACTGCTCATCTAGTTGTATTCTTACTTCAGCCAGCCGGTTCTCAAACCAGTTAACCGCAAAGTTCTCTTCTGTGGACTGTGGGCTGCCGGCTGTGGACTGTCTCCCTTCCCACATTTTCACCAGCTTCAGCGCATTCCACATCTTATTAATAAAGAAACGGCCTTGCTCATTGCCGGCAGGATCCCACATCAGGTCATTCCCGGCCGGAGAGGATATCATAATACCAAACCGAACCGCATCAGCCCCGTCCTTATCAATCATTTCCAGTAAGTCGGGAGAATTGCCGAGGCTCTTACTCATTTTCCGGCCCTGCTTATCTCTTACTATACCGGTAAAGTAAACTTCGTTAAAAGGTTTTTGCCCCTTGTATTCATAACCCGCCATGATCATTCTTGCTACCCAGAAGAAAATGATCTCCGGTGCAGTTACTAATGTATTGGTAGGATAATAGTAGTTAACGTCTTTATTATCCGGGTTACTATATCCTTTAAATACTTCAAAAGGCCAAAGCCAACTGGAGAACCAGGTATCAAGGCAATCTTCATCTTGCCTGATATCATCGATGGACCATTGTCCATTGTCCATCGAACTTAATTTATCAAATGCCTCTTCTTTTGTTGCAGCCACTGCAAATTTACCATCCGGCAGGTACCAGGCAGGAATACGATGTCCCCACCAGAGCTGGCGGCTGATACACCAGTCTTTGATGTTTTCCATCCAGTGGCGGTACAGGTTCTTGAATTTGCCAGGATAGAATTTGATATCATCCTCCATCAGTGCATTCAATGCCGGCCCGGATATTTTTTTCATATCCACCCACCATTGCAAACTGAGTCGAGGTTCCACCACCGCATCTGTTCTTTCACTATATCCCACTTCGCTGGTATAATCTTCCGTCTTTAGTAAATGGTCTTTTTCTTGCAGTTCTTTCGCAATTTTCTTCCGGGCTTCAAAGCGGTCTTCACCTATATAGATCTGTGCTTCTTCATTCAGAGTTCCATCTTCGTTTAATATATCAACGACTTCCAGGTTGTGTTTCTGCCCCAGTTGGTAATCGTTCATATCATGTGCCGGGGTTACTTTCAGGGCACCGGTTCCAAACTCCATCGTCACATAATCATCGGTAATGATAGGAATACGACGGTTGATCAATGGAACAAATGCAAATTTCCCGTGCAGGTGTTTATAGCGTTCGTCTTTGGGGTGAACACAGATAGCGGTATCACCCATGATGGTCTCTGGTCTTACGGTGGCGATAACAATGTATTCTTCACCCGGTGCATCAATCTTATATCTTAAGTGATATAATTTTTGTTGTGTTTCTTTCCGGATCACTTCTTCATCACTCAATGCAGTTTTTGCCCTTACATCCCAGTTGATCATCCGCTTGCCACGATAGATATAGCCTTTGTTGTAAAGGTCAATAAAAACACTGATCACCGACTGATAGTAATCAGGATCCATGGTAAAGCTGGTGCGGTCCCAGTCGAGGCTGCAACCCAGTTTTTTTAATTGCTGTAAAATGATGCCCCCGTATTTCTCTTTCCATTCCCAGGCATATTTCAAAAATTCATCGCGGCTTAAAGAAGCTTTCTGGATTCCTCTTTCGCGGAGCATTTGCACCACTTTAGCCTCGGTGGCGATAGAGGCATGGTCTGTACCCGGTACCCAGCAGGCATTTTTCCCCTGCATTCTTGCCCGGCGAACCAAAATATCCTGGATGGTATTATTAAGACAATGCCCCATGTGTAATACCCCTGTTACATTGGGAGGTGGTATCACAACAGTATAAGGCTCCCGTTCATCTGGGTTGCTGTTAAAATATCTTCTATCCAGCCAATGCTGGTACCAGTGTTGTTCTGCGGCGCTGTGCTCAAAGTTTTTCGACAATTCCATAAGGCCGCAAATTTACCGGGTTTTGCACAGATAGCGAAAAGGAGGGAGTCTTTAAAAGCGGGTACGGACCCGGTGTAGAGGGGGTGACAAAATGAATTAATGAGAAACGACGGTTAGTGTTGCATATTCCTGATCTCGTTGCATACATAGTTTCTTCCATTATGTACTTCAACGATGGCATGGGTTATTTCTTCAAAAGGAGAGCCTTTGGTGACAAACCCTCGGGCACCAATTTCCATCATCTTATTGGCGTAGGAGGGTTGGTTGTTGACAGAAATCCCAATGATCTTCATAGAAGGGTCTGCCTCCAGCACCTTTTGCGTAACCTCAAAACCATTCAGGGGGTACATATTAATATCCACCAGTAAAATATCGGGCTTCAGGAGACTGACTTCCTGTATGGCGTCAGGGCCGTTCTCACATTCCTTGATTACGGAAAACCTGGGATCATAATCAAGCAGCAGGGACCAGGATTCACGGGCCAGTTTGTGGTCATCCACCAGGATGATCCGGATAGGGTCGTTGTTCATTAAACAGTTTTAATTTGGTAAAAGCATGGTTTAT
>CALRSN020000241.1:0-4884 GCA_943370865.1 Bordetella parapertussis | reverse complement strand
ATACTATTCCAATGGCGGCGAGCTGAACCTGATCAGCAATAAAGTATCTGCCAAAGGCGGGTTGAGAAAGAATCATGCAGAGGCAATGAATATGCAACCGAATCTTCTTGCTGACCTTGACCTTGCTGATATCAGTATGAAAGCCGTAGCTTCTGCCAATACGGGAGCCGATTCGCTGACATCAGCCCATATGCGCAACTGGATGGAATGTATCCGCAGCCGGAAACAACCGAATGCACCGGTGGAAGCCGGTTATGCACATTCTATTGCCAGCATTATGACCAACGCTGCCGTAAGAACCGGTTTCAAAGCAACTTTTGATGAAGCAAAACAGGAAGTAATGGCGGGAGGGAAAGTTTTTAAATATTGATACTATTCAAACTGTTCTTTCACCATCATCCAGAATTCATCGAGAGCAATAATACGAGGTTTGAGAAAAGAAATGATGGAAGGCCAGTCTGCCTCATTAAAAATATTTACAGCAGCTAAACTTTTACTGATGCGGCTGAGACTATTTCCGTCCTCATCAGTCATAAGCAACTGCCATTCCCAAGTTTCTCCGGTTTTTTGTTCCAGGATGGATCGTAACTGACCCAACTGTTCAAAATAATGCTGCTGCAAGGCCGTATCCCTATGCTTCAGTTCGATAGCAATGGATGCATTTTGTTGTCCGGCATCCATCCGGAAATAAATATGTTTGATCCCGGTTTTATAATTCAGCCAGTTGATCGTATCTCCCTCCGCTCCTTTCACCGGCCGCATATATTGCCCGAAACTGGTCCAGAATTTTTTTCTTATTAAGGATGCCTCCTGCCTGCTGTACATGACTGCAAAATAAAACAGCCGGGTCTTCTTTTTTATTTTTTATAAAAGATCGTCGCCGGGCCGGGGCCGTTCTTTATTTCGAGCACTTTTGTGCCATTGGCAACTACAGCAGGTTTTAACTCATACGTATTACTTTTCAGCTCGGTCGTTTTTTCACTCTGCGACAGGCTACCGCAATTATAGAATTTGTTCTTTACCCTGTTTGGGATGGTGGTAATGCGTTTGGTCGCCGCATTGTATTGCAGGGTGCCGTAACTGATATTAAAGATGTTGATCCGGCAACTGCCGATCAACCGGGAACCGGCGACAAAATATTCTTCATAGGTACCGTCTGCCTTAAAGTGAAAACGAACAGACAGTTCAAAAGAATTACCCAAGAAAGTATTGGTGGGTTTATCCCAGATCTCCGTCATGGAAGCAGTGCCATACTGCCATTCTCCCACCAGTTCTTTGGGGATAGCATTCCCTTCGTTACTAATGTTCTTGAAGGAAACCCAGGTAAAAATAAGTGCCAGTAGTACAAAGGGCCTGGCAGCCCTGGTCAATTTATTTTTCATGATAAGGTTTTGAAGTATAAAAATAGAACCTGTGTTATTGCCACAGAAAGTAAGCCTGCATGAACTGTTATATCCACAGATGAGCCGGCTTACCATTTTTATAAACCGCTTCCAGTTCTGGGAATGTCTGGCTAACTTGTAATCATAAAACCTGCGTTATGCCAAAGTCCATCCCATTTTTCGTATTGATCTCCTTTTATAGTCTCGTTTCTTCCTGCAGCCGGCAACAAGAAAACCAGTCGGTAAAAGCCAAAGAAGAAATAACAAAAGCCGAGAAAGATTTTGAAACAATGGCTGCCGAAAAAGGAATTGCCGAAGCCTTTTGGTTCTTTGCTGATTCCAATGCTGTCATTAAAAGAGGCGATGACAGCATTATCCGGGGAAAAGAAGCCATCCGGAATTTTTATGCCGCTGCTTATTTTAAAACAGCCTCGGTAAAATGGTCGCCTGATTTTGTCGATGTAAGTGAAGATGGCACTATGGGATATACCTATGGTCAATATGTCTGGCAATCTAAAGACAGCAGCGGTAAGATCAATGAGGCACATGGCGTTTTTCATACGGTCTGGAAGAAGCAAGAGGAGGGCAACTGGAAATATGTGTGGGATTAAATTAAAAGGCAGTTTAACTTTTTATCATAGCCCGGGATATTATATTTGAGCAATACTTTCTTCATTGCTCCCGGAAAAAAATAATAAATGGACCTTGCTGCCCGCCTGGGGTATTGGCCTGTATGTATTGCTGTATATCATCGCAACCTTTCTATACCCGGGCGGTTCAGATATAAACAGGACAGCGGCAGGATTCAGCTGGCAACATAATTACTGGTGTGAACTGATGGCTGACCATGCACAAAACGGTCAGGTCAATGCAGCCCGGCCGGTGGCCATCACCGCCATGTTCATATTAGGTATCAGCCTTTCACTATTCTGGCATTTTGCTTCTTTTCTTTTTCGTCCCCGTTCTGCAGGCCGTATACTCGTCCGGTATGCAGGCATCCTCTCCATGATGACGATAGTGTTTCTTTTATTTGCAGAACATGACCCTGTGATCAATACTGCCGGGGCCCTGGGAATGACAGCATTGATTACCGTCACTATTGGTTTATACAAAAAAAGAAATTATACATTGGCAGTAATGGGAATTCTCTGTATGTTATTAAGTGCGTTGAATAATTATATCTATTTCAGCAACGAGTTATATTATTTGCCCGTGATCCAAAAGATCAGTTTCGCTGTTTTTCTTTTCTGGTTCATAAGGGTTAGTTTTTACCTGTACCGTCGTGAACAGGAACCTTTACTAATGACCACGAAGCCATAACGGTTTCTATTTGCTTTGCTGCAATCCATTCGGCAAAAATCCCATTTCAGCTATTTCCCTGTTTCCTTCTTTATATCCTGGTCATAACTTCCCTGTACAAAATTGTTGTTATGAAAAAAGTAGCAGTTAAAAGAGTAATGCAGGTGCCTGCAGAAGCAGCCTGGAAAGTAATCAGCCGTATCACCGGCCTGGAAGAATATCATCCCGAGGTATACAACAGCATACTGACCAATGATGAAGTGGCCATGCGTACAACCGTAACCAATAACGGAAATACGTATACAGAAACCATACTCCGGCTCGACAGCAGGGCTATGGAATTATTATACGATATACAGGATCCTTCACCGCTTCCCTATTCCAACTTCACTGGTTTTATAAAAATCGTACCTGTCAATATGATCAGTTGCGAAATTAGATGGGCAGCGGTATTCAGGCCCGGCACACCAAACGAAGATGAAGCTATTCAGTTGATCGAAAAAGATATCCACTCCTGTATTGACGGGCTTGAAAAATATTGCCAGGTGGTGCAGGCGAATTAAAAAGAGGGAACGACTTATTTAAGGTCATTCCCATTACTGATCAACCTTTAGCCGTTTTTGCCTTGTATAATATTTGTAGTATTTCTTTTACCAATGCTGGTTCTTTATTCAGCTCTAATGCTTTTTCTAAAGTAACAACCGCATTCTGATGATCGGCATTCTCATAATATCCTTCACCCAGGCTTGATAAAACATTGGCGGACTCAGGGTATAGTATTGCATTCACCTGGAATATCTTCAACGCTTCTGCTTTCTTTCCCTGCTCCAGCAATACATAACCCAAACTGTTCAATTCTCTTTCCCCGGCTACCAGGTATTTCAATTGCAATGCGAGTCCCCGCAGGCTGGTGTTCTTGTCCAGCAAACTACCCTCCTGCAGCCAGTTCTTTACCAATGCGAAGCTCCTGTAATTGGGACTGTATGACTGATCAGCCAGAATTGCTGCCATGTCATTCTCTAAAGATGTAACTGGGAACTCATTGATACGATTGATCTCCGCTCCATTCCGGTAAACGATGAAGACCGGCACACGGAATATCCCTTTCCCCGCTTCTTCATGCTGCGGGCTTTGCTTGTATAAGGAATCGCTGCCGGTGGCAATAAGGCTGATCTTTGAAGCTGGCACTGCTAACTGATCCATGATCTTCAGGAATTTTGGAACTTCCCTCCTGCTGTCGCCGCACCAGGTACCAAAGAATATTTCGATACGAATGTCTTTCAATTGTTGTTTGTTTATTTTACTGATCACAACAGGAGAAGGATCATAGGCAGCGTAAATACTGTCAAACCATTTATTATAAGGCGGTTTTTGAAGATCAGCTTTCTGTACAGCTCCGTATAATATTTCGGGTTTACTGGTATTTGTTTGGGCAGTAATGACGACCGTGCTGACAACAGCACAGCAACTCAATAATAATTTTCGCATATTGATTAATGATAAAAAGTAAAGAATAGAATGATTGCAGAACGATACTGGTCATGCTATCGCATGACCTCCGGCTGCATTATATAAAGATTGAGGAGAAAACTGTACCAGACGGAGGCCGGTCAATGGAGCCGGTAATAGCATTTGTCCACCTGTTTACATCCGTAGTGCTATGATTTGTTATTACTGTAATCTCCCATTCCTTTTCAGTAACAAGGATTGCAAAACTGTACATATCATCTATATGAAGATGCTGGTGACTAAGCGGCAGTTGTGTTGATTTTTCCAGCCCTGTTTTTTCAGCGAGGATCTTTTCGCAATCGCATGGCTGTCCGGGGCCGGAGAAATAATTGGTTAACCGGCATTCTGCATAGCTGACCTGCTTTGCAAATTGCAATACAATAAATGCAGACAATAGTATGTGAGCAGCTGTTTTTTGCACGTTGGTTCCGGTCAACGGCCGGTTAAGGCAGCCGTTGAATTTACCTGACCGGGCTGCATTAAAAAGGGTTGCATTAAAATGGAGTTGTCATTTTACTGACAGAGAAAATGAAAGAATCTTGAAATCCGGCTGGTCCAAGTGGTTATGATCGGTTTTAGGGGTTTTTTGGTCGGTTTTACACTGTTGAAATTATCCTGTAGCAGACACACATAAGTTGTGTACATTTGTGAAAAGAACCAACTACATGAAAATTTTTGTTGCGGGCCTGCCATA
>CALRSN020000240.1:0-4892 GCA_943370865.1 Bordetella parapertussis | reverse complement strand
AATACAACCAGCTGATCCGTATCGAAGAGTTACTGGGCAGCTCTGCTGTTTATCCAAAAGGAAAGATTAAATTTGGAAAATAAGAAGAGTTGAAGCCGGAGGTCAGAAGTCTGAATGTTCTCTTTCAGTCTTCTGGCTTCTGACCTCAGCCATTAAGAATAATGAAGTTGTTTACTTACATACCCACCTGGCTTAAAAGCAAATTCCTGGTCGCCCTGGCGGCTTTTGCCGTCATCCTGCTTTTCCTGGACAAAAACGATGTTTTTACCGTGATGGCCCGTAACAAAGAGTTGCGGGAACTGAAACAAAGCAAAGCCTACTATACCGAGAAAATAGCCGCCGAACGCAAAGAATTAGAGGCACTTAAGAATAATCCTGCCACCCTGGAAAAATATGCCAGGGAAAAATACCTGATGAAACGGGACAATGAGGACCTGTTCATCGTACCGGAAAAACCCGTACCGGCAAATAATTAGTATTCATTACACAATAAGGCAAACCCACCCCCGTTTATTACACGGACGTTTCGAAATAATCACTTACTGGACACAATTTTTAAGGACATTAATGGTTTGCCCAATGACAAATTTTACTCCTGAGGATCTTTTACTGTATTTGTATAAAGAACCCTCTTTTAAACAGACCGCTGCCATAGAAGAAGCATTGAAAAAAGACTGGACACTACGGGAAAAGCTGAACGTTCTTAAAGCTTCTATGCAACGTTTAGACAAGCTAGTTACTTCACCCCGCACAGAAGTGGTACTGAATGTACTGAGCTATGCAAGAGAAAGATCAGCCGAACGTGTAAAGTAATTTTCAGCAGCTATTAAAAAATTGAAGCACTCCAAATGGGGTGCTTTTTTTGTACTAAGATTTTAAAAGAGAAAAAACCTTTCTTTCGTCCCTTAACCTCCTATCCATAGATTTGCAGCATGACCCGACAGCAACGCTACAGGTATGTAATAGATTATTTTGAACGGCATGCTCCTGAAGCAGAAACAGAATTACTCTATGATAATCCGTATGAATTATTAGTGGCTGTCATCCTCTCCGCACAATGCACCGATAAACGGGTGAACATGACCACCCCGGTCATCTTTGAAAAATACCCGGATGTATATGCTCTTAGCAAGGCAACATTCGACGATCTTTTTCCCTTAATAAAAAGTATTTCATATCCCAACAATAAAACAAAACACCTGATCGAGATGGGGCAAAAAGTGGTTACCGAATTTGCCGGCACGATTCCGATGACCGTAGAGGAATTAATAAAACTTCCCGGTGTGGGACGTAAGACAGCAAATGTAATTACCTCGGTGATCGATAATCAACCCAATATGGCAGTTGATACCCATGTATTCCGGGTAAGTAAACGAATCGGTTTGGTACCACAAACAGCTTCTACTCCATTGGCTGTTGAAAAAGAACTGATCAAACATTTCCCTAAAGAGCTTATTCATAAGGCACATCACTGGCTGATCCTTCATGGCCGCTATACCTGCCTGGCCCGCAACCCCAAATGCGAACAATGTGGCTTACAACCCGCTTGCCGGTATTTCAACAGTAACGAAAATATTGTGTTGCCTGCCCTGAAAAAACGCTGAGTAAAATCCCATGAAATTTTTCATTCCGGTAAAGGGAAAACTTATCCCCGAAAGTTAAAGTTTAGCATAATACTTGCACCTGACAGGCGGCCTTACCAACTATGTTAAACCGCCAACTTGTGAGATTCAACAACCAACTGATAAAACTCTTCTGCCTCATAACTGCGTTGTATACCTATACAGCAGCAGAGGCACAATTACCTCCCCGTCAATGGGCGCAGCATTATGGCGGCCCCGATGTTGATGTCCCTTCTGTAATAAAAATTACCAGCGACGGTGGCACTGTAGTAGCAGGTTATACAGATTCAAAATCCGGTGATATCAGCCCGCAACCCAACCGGGAATACTGGGATCTGTGGATCGCCAAGCTGGACCGCTGCGGTACAATTCAATGGGAACGTTCCTTTGGCGGCACCGGTTATGAAAGTGCGAGAGATGTGGTGCAAACTGCTGACGGGGGTTATATGGTTTTGGGAGAAACAAATTCAACAGATGGTGGTGTTGTGTCTGGCTTTGGTGGTACTAAAGACATCTGGCTATTAAAATTATCTGTAGCAGGAACACTGGAATGGCAAAGACGTTATGGCGGCAGTGGCCTGGATATTGGTAATCATATTGAAATCACTGCTGATGGCAGTTATCTTATTGCTGCCTCTTCCTCTTCGAATGATGGGGACATCCGCGGCAACCACGGCACAGGTGGGTATACTGATGGTGTGATCATGAAAATAAATCCAGCCGGTGTGGTACAATGGAGTAAATGTTACGGTGGCTCCAGGAATGAAGAGTTGTTTGATATTGAGATCATCAATGGTACTACTTACCTCGCAGGTTTTGCCAATTCCGTGGATGGCGATATTCCTCCCAATCAAAAAAACTATGACGTTTGGTTGCTGGCATTAGACGGCAATGGCAACAAAGTATTCAGTAAAATATATGGCGGCTCGCAAAATGATGTAGCCTATACGATGACCAGAGGAGCTGATGGCTCACTTACATTAGCCGGGTACACTACCTCAACTGATGGTGATGTGAGTGGTGCAAGAGGCAGCCAGGACTACTGGATTCTCAACGTGGACCAGCGGGGAAACCTGAACTGGCAAAAAGTATTGGGTGGAACAGATGCTGAATATGCAAAAACAATTATTACTGATAGCGACAGTACTTATATAGTGGGAGGTATTACCTACTCTAATAACGGAGATGTGGCTAATCCATTAGGCGAAGGCGATTTCTGGACCATTAAGCTCAGCCCTTCAGGCCAGGTGCTCTGGCAACAGAACTGGGGTGGCAGTGATAATGACCATTTGCGTTTTATGGTTCATAACCCTGCCTTGCAGGAATATTATCTCGCCGGTGATTCCGAATCAGGCGATGGTGATTTCACTAATGCACTGGGTGATGCTGACTTTGCAGTTATTAAACTAAAAATACCGCAGGTATTGACTCTTGACTCCACCGTATGCAATCTCAGCAGCTTTGTTCCATTCAGGGATACTCTTCCTGATGCCTGTGGTTATGATTCTGCTATAGTTGATTACCGCCCTGTTCTTTTAGGCGGGCCTTTTGACAGTGTGAGAAAAGCGGATACTATTTTTGTCGGCCAGAATGTTACCCTCCATGCTAACGGAAATGGAAATATCATCTGGGATGCTCATGCTTCATTAAGTTGTACCAATTGCACTGACCCGGTTGCATCACCAACAGTTACTACTTATTATACCGCTACCAACTACTTACCAAACGGCTGCCAGGTATCCGACCAGTTTACCGTAGTGGTACTCAATGATGCCATGGTATTTGTGCCTACCGGTTTTACGCCTAACGGCGATGGGAAAAATGATTTTTATGGGCCTATTGGTAAAGTACCCGACGGGTACAAGATGCAAATCTTTAACCGGAATGGTGAGATGGTATTCAGAAGTACCAATATGTACCAATTGTGGAATGGCACTTTCAAAGGTGCAGTACAACCATCCGGCGTATTTATTTACCTGATCGACTATAAAGACATGCAGAATAAACCCCGTCAGCAAAAAGGAACCTTTGTGCTGATCCGTTGATCTTATTTAACGGCCAAAATTTATACCTATGGACAGAAGAGAATTTTTTAAAAGAGCCAGGAGTAGTAAATCCCAACGCACCATGTTTGCAGGTTTAGCCCCTTATGCGGGCAGCTGGACAGTAAATGAAGTAACGCATTTGCTGAAGCGGACCATGTTTGGCGCTAAGAAAGCAGACATTGATTATTTTTTAACCTTATCGCCGGGTGCCGCTGTGGATGAACTCCTCAATAATATAGTGACCCCAAACCCGCCAGTAAGGGATTATGGACTGATTGAAGATGATGATGGTGTATTACACGATGACCTCGGAGTTGTTATCGGACAAACATGGGTCAACGATCCCAACATGCTCAGCAACCCGGAGATAAGATCCCAGATCAACGGTAAAAGAATTGACAGCCTTAAAAAATGGTGGGCCGGTCTCATCATTAACCAAAACAGGAGTATACAGGAAAAAATGGTACTCTTCTGGCATCATCACTTCTCCGTACAGGAAGAAGAAGTGGGTAATGCGCAATTCTTATGGCGTCATCATAACCTGCTGCGGAGTAATGTGCTGGGCAATGTAAAAAATATTACCCGGGAAGTGTGTATCGATCCGGCTATGCTGGTGCACCTGAATGGCTATTTAAATTCAAGACAGGCCCCGGATGAAAACTTTGCCCGTGAGTTACAGGAATTATTTACCATCGGCAAAGGCAATGATTCCCAATATACCGAAGACGATGTGATCGCTGCTGCAAGGGTATTGACCGGCTGGCGTATTCTTAATGATCCGCTCAGTTCTTACCTCGATACCAGTGCTCATGATATGGGAGCCAAAACATTTACGGCATTTTACAATAATACAACCATTGCTGGTAGTACCGACCCCAACGCAGAGCTGGATGCACTGATGAATATGATTTTCGGTACCACAGAAGCGGCCCGGTTTATCTGCCGTAAGTTGTACAAATGGTTTGTCTATTACGAAATAGATGATGCTACCGAAACTGATGTCATTATCCCTATGGCCGCAGCCTTACAAAGTAATAACTACGATATCAAACCGGCGTTATCCTTACTTTTCAAAAGCGAACATTTCTTTGATACGATCAACCAGGCCTGTTATATCAAGACGCCATTTGACATGATTGTAGGTACGCTGCGGGAGTTTAACGTCAGTTTCCCTGCTTATACCAATTACACAACCGGCTATCCTTTATTTTATTCACTGTACCAG
>CALRSN020000239.1:0-4897 GCA_943370865.1 Bordetella parapertussis | reverse complement strand
CCCTGTCCCTAATACTAATGATCTATTATGGATACATCCTCTTAACTGCCATCGCCCTGGTGAGAGTACTCGTCTCCCTGAACCGGATCAGGAAATTAAAAAAGACAAATCCCGGAGAAAAAATTGATGATATCCTTTTTATAAACACGACTGAAAAAGGAACCCCCTTCTCATTTTTTAATTTATTATTCTGGAACAAAGAGATCGACTTAGATTCTTCCAAAGGGGAACAGGTATTCCGGCATGAACTGTTTCATATCCGCCAATACCACAGCATTGATGTGATCTTTGCCGAGCTGGTCACAGTTTTTTGCTGGATCAACCCTTTTTTTCATATCATGAAAAAAGAAATAAAAGCCATCCATGAATTCCTGGCCGATCAATATGCTGTAACTCCAAGCCGTGAGTGGGAGTATGCTGAATTATTGCTGATGCAGGCCTTACAAACCAGGCAATCACTTGTCAACCCTTTTTTCCATAACCAGATAAAAAGACGTATAGCCATGATTACTTTATCCCAACAACCAAAGCACCGCTATTTCAGGAAAATAATGGTGCTTCCTTTACTTGCATTGGTCCTTGCACTGTTTGCATTCAGTTACAAGAACCTTCCGGAAACAACAATCGCTGAACAACCGGTGGCAGGCATTAATCCGGATAAGTCCCTGCAACTACAAGCCATTCCTGCAGACACTCCAAAGTTGAAAATAACTGCAGGTAAACAAGTGCTTGAAGTGAGAAAAACAGCTGAAAAGCCAACAGGGCTTTTAATTGAAAAGAGGATCGCTGATCCCGAACCGCTGGTAGTTGTTAATAATGTTATTCAAAAAGAAAAATTGACCGCTTCACTCCGGGATATGGATCCCAATTCAATTGAATCTATCACCATACTGAAAGACAGTAAAGCTGAAGCCCTGTACGGCAAAGCCGGTACAAATGGTGTGATTGTAATAACCACCAAAAAAGATTATCTCCCTCAAAAAGAAGTGATCGTTACCGGGTATCCATTGAAAAGCAAAATTAAAAGCGATACCCTTTTTGAAGAAAGAGTGGTAACCGGTTATCCAATTGAGGTAAAAAAAGTGCAGGGTGTGCAATTGAAAGAAATTCCCATGGGAGAATTAAAAAAAGTGGAAGGTTTTCAGATTATAGAAGAGCCAAAAGAAATTACGGTAACAGGTTACCGAACCAAAAAAGACCAATCGGCTACTGAAGAACAAAAAGAAATTGCGGTTAAAGGCTACCCCAGCAGAAAATTTACGACAATAGAAGATGAGTCAAAGAGCGGAGCCACTGCAAACGCCCCGGCTGAAAACAACAGCACAGATGGTAATATATATCCCAACCCTACCAGCAACCTGGTACAGGTTCCTGTTTCATCAGTCAAAGGTGGATCAGGATTACTCCAGGTCGTTGATGCTGCCGGGAATATTGTTTTAACACAACGGCCTGCTCTCAGCAAGGGTTCGAATACGGTTTCCATTAATACCACATCGCTTAAAACCGGTGCTTACGTAATAAAACTAACAACCCCTGAAGGAACTTCAAGGTCCTATAAAATGATGAAGAAGTAAACTATTAAAAGGAAAGAGTAGTACCAGGTGTTTTGATCAGCAATTCTCTTTTTGCACTTTCTTCCACCCTGCCAATCACCCGGGCATCTACGCCAAAACTTGTAGAGACGCTGATAATTTTGTCAGCGTCTTTTTCATTTGTATAGATCTCCAGCCTGGTACCCATATTAAAGACCTGGTACATTTCCCGGTCATCAGCGCCACTGGCTTTTTGGATCAGTTCAAATATAACAGGTGGTTCAAATAAATTGTCTTTAATTATACGGACATTGGCCGGTACATATTTCATGCACTTGGTCTGCCCACCACCACTGCAATGGATCAATCCATGGATGGCATCAAAATGATTTTCCAGTAACTGCTTCATCACCGGGGCAAATGTTCTTGTCGGAGAAAGTAACAATCGCCCGATCTGGTGTTCGGCACCATTGTCTTCCACGAAATCAGTCAGCTTATGCGGGCCGATATAGACTACTGAATCTTCTAAAGTGGGTTCAAACGTTTCAGGATAGCGCTGACCATACGATTTATGCAATACATCATGCCGGGCACTGGTCAAACCATTACTCGCTAACCCGCTGTTATAAGCCGATTCATAATTCGCCTGGCCAAACCCGGCCAGTCCCACGATCACATCACCCGCTTGTATCTTTTCATTCGTCACCAATTTTGATTTTGGCCAGCGGGCCGTCATCGTTCCATTCACAGCAATGGTTCTCACCACATCTCCCACATCAGCTGTTTCCCCTCCCATGAAGTTGATATGAACACCAAAGTTTTTCATGGTATCAAAGAATTCCTGCGTGCCATTGATCACCGCTTCGAGGACTTCGGCTGGTATCAGTTTTTTATTCCGGTCGATGGTGGAAGAAAATAATACCTGGTCATAAATACCCACACAAAGCAGGTCATCCAGGTTCATCACAATGGCATCCTGTGCTATTCCTTTCCACACCGATACATCACCTGTTTCTTTCCAGTATAAATAAGCCAATATACTTTTGGTACCTGCCCCGTCTGCATGCATTACATTCACCCAATCTTTATCGCCGCACAGTACATCGGCATATATTTTACAAAATGCATTGGGATAAAGGCCCTGGTCAAGGTGCTTTGTGGCAGCATGTACTTCTTCTTTCTGGGCAGAAACACCACGTTGGGAATAGAGCGACATCTGTGTCTGGAAATTTTGAATGTTTAAATGTAGAAACCGCTGCAAAGCTAACCATTCCGGGCTAAAGACTCACGCCTGTCAACTCGGGACTAATAATTATCTTCGCAGTCTTTTATGAAAGTACATCGTGATATTGACAACCTGCCCGTATTCCGGAATGCGGTGGTTACCATCGGCACTTTTGACGGTGTGCACATGGGCCACCGCCAGATCCTGGATAAATTAAAAGAAGAAGCGATTGCCATCAACGGCGAAACAGTGATCATCACCTTTCACCCGCATCCCCGGAAAGTTATCTCTTCCACCATCCTGGGCATCCGCCTGATCAACACCCTGGATGAAAGACTGCAGCTACTGGAACAGCATGGCATTGACCATGTAGTGATCGTTCCTTTCACTGATGCATTTGCGAATCAACCAGCAGAAGATTATATCAAAAATTTCCTGGTCAACAGGTTTCACCCACATACAGTCATCATAGGCTATGACCACCGCTTTGGTCGTGACCGGCTCGGTGATTATAAATTATTAGAAAAAAAAGCCCTTGAATATAATTATCACCTGAAAGAAATTCCCAAACATATACTCGATAATATTTCCATCAGCTCCACCAATATCCGGGAAGCGATCCTGCATAATGATACAGAAACAGCTAACCTGTTATTAGGATATGAGTTCTTTTTCTCCGGTGTGGTGGTGCATGGCGATAAGATCGGTAGAACACTGGGCTACCCCACGGCCAACCTGAAAGTACAGGATGAAGAAAAGATCACTCCCGGCAATGGCATCTACGCCGTGTATGCATCATTACCCGGGAACAATAAACGGCTGAAAGGGATGATGAGTATCGGCTTCCGGCCAACAGTGGATGGCCGGAGAAGAGTGATCGAAGTAAACCTCTTTGATTTTTCCGAAGAAATATATGACCAGACGTTAACCGTCTATGTTAAAAAATACCTCCGGGAAGAAGTGAAATGTGAACGACACGAAGCACTGGTCAGGCAGATCGACCAGGATAAGATCAATTCCCTGGCCGTATTGTAACTCATTTATATTTCTTCGTTTCCCTGAAGCCATTTATTTTTAGACAATGGAAATGTCAATCACCCTGATCATCGTTATTGTTACGGCCTTAGTATCTATTGGCGGAATGACGAATCAAAAAATAATGGATGATCTTATTTTCTACCCGCCATCCATAAAGCGGGGACAGGTGTACCGTTTCATTACGCATGGCTTTATCCATGCAGATGCCTTCCATCTTATCTTCAACATGATCGCTTTGTATTCTTTTGGGGAAGCCCTGGAAAAATATTATTTCTCCAGTCCTTTTACTTTTGGCAGCAGCGGGAAACTGGTATACATTCTTTTATACTTTACCGGGCTGATCATTGCTTCTCTCCCTGATTATATCCGGCATAGAGATCATTACCATTACCGTTCACTTGGTGCATCAGGGGCCGTATCGGCTGTAATATTTTCGACGATCTTATTCAATCCAACTTCAGGTATTGGCTTTGCATTTATACCGGGCATCACCATTCCCGGTTATATTTTTGGTGTATTATATCTTATCATTTCTACAGTAATGGCTAAAAAAGGACAGGACAATATCGGTCACAGTGCCCATATTACCGGTGCTATCTATGGTTTGGTATTTACCTATGTCGCCACCACTGTCTTTACCGATTACCCCATCATCGATTCCTTTATCAAAAGAATAACCGGGCAGTAATTACACGTGTAATGAAAGCTTCAATGATTTTTTAGTGGAAGGAATGATTTTCACCCGTTCATCAATGCGATGACCAACCACCCAGATAATGCGTTTATCGCTTTCTATCACCCAGGCATTTTCTTTGGCGGTCTTTGATAATTTCTGATCAATAAAGAAGCGGGATATTTTTTTCTTCCTGTTCATGCCCAACGGGTAGAAATAATCGCCTGTTTTCCATTTGCGCAATAATAAAGGAAAGGTTACTTTATTAAAATCAATACTTGCTATGAAATTGGAAGTTTCAGGTTTGATGTCTGAGGTTGTTTCCACTTGCAGGATTCCCTGCTCAAAAATCACTTGCTTATCTTTTTCCTCAATAACAATTGCAGTGGACGCAACGGACTGAACAGGACTGATAATAAACCAATGCCG
>CALRSN020000238.1:0-4900 GCA_943370865.1 Bordetella parapertussis | reverse complement strand
ATTAATTATTGCTCATCCAGGTTCAGGGGATAAGTATAAGACCCATCATAACCGGGATAAATACCTTCCAGGCGGACGCTGCCATCTGTCCTTGCGATCATCCTGGCTAACTGTTCAATACTGCTGATCTCTGTTCCATTCACACTGGTGATCACAAAACCTTCCTGGATCCTTGTTCTGCCGATCGGGCTGTCTTTGCTGGTGATTGATTTTACAACCACTCCACCAGCTATATCTAATTTTGTTGCCTTTTCTTTACTCAGGTTCTCCAGTTCAGCGCCTAATTTCTGGTTGATATCAGTCTTAGCCACTTCTTCGTAAGAACCTACTTTGCTTTTCAATGTAGCAGTACCGTTAAATTCTTTATCGCCTCTCTTATAAGTGATCTTTACTTTATCCCCGGCATTGTAAGAAGCAACAGTTCCCTGCAATTCAGGCCATGAAGCAATTGCGATATCATTGATCTTGGTGATCACATCACCTTTTTTCAAACCTATCTCAGCTGCGGCGCCATCAGGAGCCACCAGGCCAACATAAGCACCATCACCGGCATCATATTTATCTTCGGCAGCAGAGATACCGAGATAAGGCCTTTTCACATCACCATATTTCACGAGGTCATTAACGATCTTTTTTACCAGGTTTACCGGGATAGCGAAACCATAACCTGCATAAGTCCCGTTAGGAGCAAGGATAGCAGAGTTAATTCCCACCAGTTGCCCATCAGTAGTGATCAGGGCTCCGCCACTGTTTCCCTGGTTGATAGCGGCATCAGTTTGTATAAACGATTCAATCGGGCTGTTGCTTTGGCGCTGGTTGATACCGATTGCTCTTCCTTTTGCACTCACAATACCTGCCGTAACAGTTGTTTCAAGTGTCAGGGGATAACCAACGGCTAAAACCCACTGACCCAATTTAACAGCATCGGAATTACCGTAGATCAGGTAAGGAAGATTGGTGGCATCCACTTTCAATACAGCGAGGTCGGTACTTGGGTCACGACCGATTACTTTCGCTTTAAAGGTTTTCTTATTGCTTAACGTTACAGTAATCTCATCGGCAACACCATCCCCACCATTCGATACAACGTGGTTATTGGTTACGATATAACCATCCTCGCTGATGATTACCCCGCTGCCCGAAGCCCTTTGCTCCGGTTGTACCTGAGGTCCAAAACCTTCTCCAAAAAACTGGTTGAAGAAATCGTCCATACTATTGTTGCCGCGGCTGCGGTTCAGGTTACTTATTTTCTTAGCCGGGATCTTTGTTTTAATGTGTACAACAGCGGGTACTGCGGAAGCGGCAGCTTTAGTAAAATCGATCGGGTCTGCAGCTGTGGCTACATTATCATAAAAACCGGCATAATTAACCGGTAGTTTGCCATCGGTGGTGGTTTGAGTAATTCCATCTTTTTTACTGGTCAGTTTACCATATACCCACACACTGCCAACGGCTGATGCTGCACTCACAGCAACGATCAGAAAAAGTTGTTTAAGTTTCATAGTGCTATATGCTTTTAGATTTTTTGTTTGCAAGGACCAATTGTTTCATATTCTGTGCCATTGCTTAACAAAGTAACAAACTGTCAGGCCATCTTTGTTTACCAACGGTTTAGTTTAACAATTATTTACTAAGGTCTTCGTACTTTACTGTCCGTGTAAATTTAATGCCATTTGCGGGGAATAAAAAGCCCCGTTTTACAGGCGGCAAAGAAAAGCAAGGGTATCAACCCCGTCGGCATAATCCGCAATGGCCGGAACCTGGCTTTGTCCAAATGGGACGAAACCCCTGCCCACTATACATTGCAGGTCCTTGTTAACCTTTAGAGAGTCCGTCAATTTGTCGGGATTGTCATAGAACTCATAGTTCAATTGGCTGATGGGAGAGAACAGGGAGGACTCTTCAACAAGCAACAAAGAGGGGTTACTCATGTAGTATTTCTTATTCAGGAGATGCAGGGCCAGGTTATAATCATAATTGTTCTTGTACTTATGATGGTCGGCCAGGAAATCGTACTTCTTAAAAGCGGTGATCAGGGGAACGAAATCGTAGCCTGCGGGGACATAAATTTTGGTCACATTCCGGCAGCCCAGGCCAAAATAGAGGTACACATCATCAGCCAGTTTTGCCAATTCTTCGCTGGTTTCTTCGCCGGTGACAATGGCTACTGAGGTTCTGTTGCGGCGGATGATATGCGGCCATTTTCCGAAATAATATTCAAAATGCCCGGCGGAATTATTGCTGCCGGTGGTAATATAAGCATCACAGCCTTTCAGCATGTCGGCAAATGAGACACACTCCTCTACAGCTTCATCCCATTCCGCCAGTTTGCCGACCAGGTGCTTTATTAGCTTTTCGTCTTTCGAAGAGGTCTTGATCGTTGCGTTATGGCCCGAAATGAACACAGATAAGAAATCATGAAAACCCACCAGTGGAATGTTCCCCGCCATAACGACCCCGACATTTTTGGGTTGAGGCGTATTGGCCGGTATATCATAAGAGCTGACCCATTTTTCCAATACCGGGCGGGACAGGAATTGACGGGCTATATTGTTGGAGGCGAGGTCAACGAATTCAGGGATAAACCAGCCATTCTCCCGGGAGGCTTTTTCCTTTGCTTCTGCCCACGCAGGATTGCCTGATAAAATATATTCCCCGAGGTCAACTAATAAATCGATCCGATACTGTAAATTCATGCCCGTAAATTAAACGCCAGTTTTTTAAGTTTTCGGGTGCAAATTAACGGATGACTGCACAGGAAAAAATTTAAAGCCGGCTGCTGAGACTAAAAACAAACTAATTTTGCTCAGTAATGTAATTCTCAACCCGTTAAATGTTTTTTTATGGCAATCAAGATCACCGAAGAATGTATCAATTGTGGCGCCTGCGAACCTGAATGTCCCAATAACGCTATTTATGAAGGTGGCGTAGAGTGGGCTGTTTCAGATGGCACCACTGTTAAAGGGCCTTTTACACTTTTAGACGGATCAGTAGTAGATGCTGATCAGAAGAATGCTCCTGTTAGTGTTGATATTTATTACATCACCCCCAATAAATGTACTGAGTGCCAGGGCTTTCATGAGGAGCCGCAGTGTGCAGCCGTTTGCCCGGTTGATTGCTGTGTGCCGGATGAAATGTACCAGGAAACGGTGGATCAACTGATCACCAAAAAAGACAAATTGCATATCTGATCTGTGCTTCGGCTGTGCATAATTATTTATGCAGTTACTGGTTGTTCTTTCCAAAGTTGTATAACTTAGTAACAGATTCAATTAATATAGCAGTGTAAGCTGCTCCATTAAAGGCGGGTGATATTTCCCGTCGTAAAAAGGTGAAGGAGAAACGGCCTTCACCTTTCTTATTTTTGAATGCGGTAAGAAATAAATGATTTTTAGCATTTGAAATTTCGGACATCGCTTTTTTTCCTCAATATTTGCGTAGCTAAACACATACATTATCAACTATGAAGAAAACCATTGCCCTGGTGACCGGCGGTTTTTCAGGAGAAGCAGTTATTTCGTACAGAAGTGCCAATACTATTGATAACAATCTCGACAGGGATAAATTTAACGTTTATAAGATCGATGTGAACCCCAAAGGCTGGTTCTATGAACTGGCAGATGGCAGAAAAGTGGAAATTGATAAGAATGATTTTTCTCTCCCACTTGATAATGAAAAGATAGATTTCGATGTTGTTTTTATCGGGATGCACGGCACTCCCGGAGAAGATGGAAAACTGCAGGGGTACTTCGATACCTTAAAGATCCCTTACACCAGTTGTGATGCCACCACATCGGCCATCACGTTCAATAAACGATATACGGTTGCTGTAGCCAAAATGGCTGGCATTTCCGTTGCTAACTCAGTTCACTTGTTTAAGCATTCTCCTGTTCCTGCGGCACAGTTGCTCAGCCAGGTAAAATTGCCGGTGTTTGTGAAGCCGAGTAATGGCGGATCAAGTATCGGGATGAGTAAAGTGGATAAGCCGGAAGACCTGGATGCTGCTATTGCCAAAGCTTTCAATGAAGACGAGCAGGTTCTGATCGAAGAGATGGTGAAAGGCAAAGAATATACGGTGGGTGTTTTTAAAACAAAGGGAAATATTATCGTGTTGCCACTTACAGAAGTAAGAGCGGATGATGATAAGGAATTCTTTGATTTTGAAGCCAAGTACCAGGGTAAGTCCACCGAGACAACACCGGCGGTGGTCGATGAAGTGATCGCCGATAAGATCAGGGCAGCGGCACATAAAATTTATGCCGTATTCAATTGTAGGGGGGTGGTCCGGATCGATTTCATTTATAATGATGAGAGTGGCCAGCCCTTTATGCTGGAGATCAATACGATCCCAGGTCAAAGCGAGGCCAGTATTGTTCCTCAACAAGTGAGGGCCATGGGCTGGAGCCTGAAGGAATTTTATACTAAACTGGTGGAAGAAGCAGTATACTGATTAATAAAAGTGAGATTAAATCATTCAAAATTTAAGCTGTGCTGAAATTTATCACACATCGTCCTTTGTGGCTCAATATCCTGGCCGGGATATTACTGGCTGTAGCCATCTTTTCTGTTTTTATCTTATCACTGAACTGGCTCACCCATCATAACAGTTCAATGACGGTTCCCCAGGTAACGGGCAAATCATTTGAAGAAGCAGAAAGTATTCTGGAGAAAGCGGGGTTTGATGTCGAGATACAGGATTCCATTTATTCCGACACCACTAAACCGATGGCTGTACTGAAACAGTTCCCGGAAGCAGATGAAGTGGTGAAAGTGAACCGCAAAGTGTACCTGACCATCAACAGGGCTGTCCCTCCCATGATCGATATGCCCAACCTGGTGGGCTATAGTTTCCGAAATGCAGAAATGACCTTGAAGAATAACGGACTTCGTTTTGGTGACA
>CALRSN020000237.1:0-4912 GCA_943370865.1 Bordetella parapertussis | reverse complement strand
AAGAAAATCCTGGCAGCGACCATGATCTGCTGCTTATGGTCAGCTTTAACGTCTGGCCAGCCAAACAGCCATACAATTATCATTAAGGGAAGGATTATTGCCGAAAATTCCGGTGATATCCCCACTGGGGCTTCTGTTAAATTAAAAGGGAAGGGAACGGTCGCCGCAGCTGATCAATCGGGGGTCTTTCACCTGGAAGTAGTATCACTACCCGTTACACTGATCATCACCCATACAAGTTTTGAAGACCAGGAAATCACGGTAAGTCAAAATGAGGCGATCCATATTATCCTTAAGCCCCGGTCTTTTATTGGAAGTGATATCTTACTTGAATCAAAAGGTATTCCCACCCGTATCATGGATTACCCCTCCTCTGCTGAACTGCTTTCAGCAAAACGTATCCGCCAGTTACCAACTACCTCCGCCTACGATGGCCTGGCTTATTCAAGAGGTATTGACTTCAATACTTCCAGCCTCACCATGAAAACACCCAGCACCCGCGGATTCAATGGTAGTGGCAGCACCCGTGTCAACCAATTGATAGATGGGATGGATAACCAGGCCCCGGGATTGAATTTCTTCATTGGTCATTTCACCGGCCCCACCGAAACAGATATTGAAAGCATTGAAATATTGCCCGGGGCCTCCTCTGCTCTTTACGGACCCGGCGGTATGAACGGGACAATTCTTATCAACAGTAAAAGCCCCTTTAAACACCAGGGCCTCAGCATTGTGGCAAAACAAGGTATCATGAATATTGATAAGAGCCAGCGAAACCAGTCAGCCTATACGGATTATTCATTGCGTTGGGCAAAGGCCTTCAACAAAAAATTTGCAGCAAAGATTGGTGTACAATATCTCAGTGCTAATGACTGGCTGGCAGCAGATACATCCAACTATTTACGGCAGGGCACTTCCGGGAAGATCAACCCAGGTAACCGGCAAACAGATGCCAATTATGATGGAGTAAATGTATATGGAGATGAGACGTCTGCTGATATTTACCCTTTCCTCGCCAGGGCATTACCCCCAGGTGACTCATTGATTGAACACATACAGGTCTCCAGAACGGGGTATTATGAAAAAGATATCATTGATCCGAAAACAAAAAACATCAAACTTACAGGAGCCCTGCATTATAAACTTACTGATAAGGTAGAAGCCATATTCATGGGTAACTGGTCAACGGGTAACACCGTTTATACAGATGATAACCGGTATTCTCTGAAGGGAATAAACATTGCACAATATAAAATTGAGTTGAAACATAAAAAATGGTACCTGCGATCTTATACCACACAGGAAGATGCAGGCGAAGCACATAGTGCAACTATTTCAGCCCAATTCCTGAATGAAGCCTGGAAAAGAAGTTTCGACCCCACTGATATTCCAGGAAGCTGGTATCCACAGTTTACAGGAGCTTACTTGCAGGCAAGAATGGCTGGTGCAGATAAAATGACGGCCCTGAATATTGGCCGTGCTTTTGCAGACCAGGGTCGTCTGCAAGCTGGTTCAGCACAGTTTAAACAAACACTTGATGTAGTGAGAAAGGTCCCGATTCCCGGTGGGGGTTTATTTAAAGAAAAATCACAACTATGGATGCATGAAGGGCAATACACATTTGGTGATGCCAGTAAAAATATTGAAGTAACAGCAGGCGGCAGTTTTAAAAAATATATTCTTAACTCAGATGGTACCTTGTTCATCGACACTGTCAAACCTATACGGATCTATGAAATCGGCAGCTATGTACAACTGACCCGGAAAATACTGAATGATAAACTTACCCTGGTAGTATCAGGCCGCTTTGACAAAAATGAAAATTTCAAACCACAATTCACTCCCAGGGCCGCCGCATTAGTGAAACTGGCGGAAGGTCATAACCTGCGTATGTCCTACCAGACAGCGTACCGTTTCCCCGGCAACCTGTCGCAGTGGATACGACTGGATGTAGGAAATGTAACCCTGTTAGGCGGGCTACCCTGGGTGCTGAATTATATGAACGTAAAAGAATACCCTGTAATTGACCTGAGCACTAATGCACCACTTGCCTACAAAGAGTTCAAGCCTGAAACGATGCGATCATTTGAAGCAGGTTATAAAGGTAAGATCAATAAGAATTTTCTTTTTGATGTTTATGGATATACTGGTCGTTACCAGGATTTTCTTGGCCGCATCGGGTTGTTCCAGCCTGTTACCAATAAAACCTATTCGATCGTTGTCAATAGCAGTAATAAGGTAAGAACACATGGTTTTGGAATCGGATTAGATTACCAGCTGCATAATAACTATGCTGTATTCTTCAATGCCTATTCTGATGTTATCACCGATATACCTTCCGGTTTCAAAGCTTATTTCAATGCTCCGAAATACAAACTGAATGCGGGATTTGCCAACAGCGGGTTTGGGAAAGATGACAGAATTAGTTTCAATATCATGCTTCGTTGGCAGGATGCATTTGACTACGAAGGTGAGCTGGCCAACGGGCCCGTGGAAGCTTTTACCACTATAGACGCACAAGTGAGTTATAAGTTCCCAAAAATAAAATCACAAGTGAGGGCCGGGGGCACTAATATTTTCAACAAATATTACAAGAATGCGTATGCGCATCCGGCGGCAGGTGGGCTGTATTATGCTGGGTTTGCTTACAATATTTTTTAACGCCAGCCCTGCATCAACCTGTTAACCATTAAACCATTATCACACTGGCTGGCAAAACAACCGGTATGACCCTCAACAATCATTCATCATTAAAAAACCTTTTTTATGTTACCAACAATCATTTACCTGCTGATCAAAAAGTACAGGCGTACTCACCCTGAATCAGCAAAAAAAATCCAGGAAATAATATTAAAAGCAGGCAAAATAATAATTATCCTCGTTTTGTTTCTCGCTGTTGCACATATCGCTATTTCCCAGGAGAAAAAACTGGAGTATGTGATCAAAAGAAAAGGAAGCGAAGTAGGGGCTATCTCCATTATTCAGCAAACATTGGGCAACAGAATGTTTATTAAGCTTGAATCCGAAGTAAGGACCCGAATGATATTTTTATTCACCGCTAAAGGCAAAGAAGAAAGTATATACGAAAACGGCATCCTGACCTGGTCCAGCATTTACCGAAAAATGAATGGTAGTGAGAAGGCAAATAAAAAGACAAGGCTTTCCGGGAATAATTACATCGTGAGTAAAGGAGATGATTCAGAAACATTGAATAGTTACCCGATCAGGTACAATATGCTCTGCCTTTATATACTGGAGCCCGTCAATATCCAAAAAGTCTATTCTGACAATTTCCAGCAATTTCTCGATATACAAACCCTGGCCCCGCATCACTATAAGATCCGGTTCCCCGATGGCAACTCCAGTGAATATTTTTTCAGCAATGGTATCTGTTCAACCATAAAAGTGCACCACTCTCTTTACAGTGCCACTATTGAACTTAAACCCTGATATCATGACTGCCACATTCGTTATATTACTGGTTCTTATTGCAACTACAGCTTTGTTGTTATTGTGTGCTGCCTGGGCAACTGCCAGGAATAGCCCGGGGTTTGCTGCAGTCATTTCAGGCAAAGGGCATCTTTCAGTTCTTAATACTAAGCACCTGGCCGGCATTGTAGTTTTCCTGGTCTCCTATGCCTGTTACAGGGTAACTCCCGGAACAGACATACGCATTTTTGAGTTTTCCTGGAACAGCGAATGGTCATTTATCAGCATCATCATTACTTTTATTGCTGTTGTTGCAGGCTTTACCAGTGCCGGAAGGGAAAAGAAAATCATACCCGGGCATTGTTTAGCTGCATTCAGCCTGCTAACCTATTTTTTGATCCGTACCTTCTTTCTCCTGCTATATGAGTTTTTCTTTCGCGGCGTATTCCTCTTTTTCCTTATTGACCATACAGATATAGGAACTGCTGTAGGAATAAATATGGCAGTTTATACACTGGTACACTGTTACAGCAGCCGTAATGAGATCATCGGCACTATACCCTTCGGCTTATTGCTATGTATGGTTACATTATTACAACATACTGTATGGCCTGCTGTCATCATTCACCTGGCACTGTCCATGAGTTATGAAATAAGATTAATCGATAGTAAACAATCATCTGTAAAATCATGGAGACTATGAAAATTTTAATAACAGGCACTACCGGTTATATCGGTAATAAACTGGCATTAGAGGCTGCCGAAAGAGGTTATATCGTACACGCATTGGTAAGAGACCCTCAATCAGTATTTCTTCCTGTCCATCCAGCCATTATACCATTTAAAGGGGATATCACAGATAAAATTGCTGTTGAGGCAGCCATGAAAGATTGTGAAAAAGTGATACATGCAGCTGGAATTACCAAATTTACCCTAAAAGACAATTCTCTTTTTTATAAAGTAAATGTTGAAGGAACAAGAAACATACTGGATGTGGCTTTACGGTATGGAGTAAAAAAATTGATATTCACCAGTACAGGAGCTGTACTTGGTCCGTCGGGAAAAAATCCTTTGAAGGAAAGCGATCCCCGTACCACTGCATTTGAAAACGACTATGAAATATCCAAACACTGGGCCGAACAACTGGTGAAGGATTATTCCACGAAAGGGCTGTTTGCATTAATCGTGGCTGCACCAAGGGTATACGGACCCGGCCCTGAAGTAAATGGTAATGTGTTTGCCGGTCTTTTACGAAAGGTATTATCCATGCGCATGGCCTTTATTCCTGCTGATGGTAATACCATAGCTAATTATGCTTTTGTTGATGATGTGGTGGCTGGGCATTTCCTGGCCCTGGAAAAAGGCCTGGCAGGACAAAAATACATATTGGGTGGAGAAAACCTTTCTTACGATACTTTTTTCAGTAATGTAAAACAGTATGCCGGGAAAAAACTTAGCCTCATCCATATACCTGTACTGGCAT
>CALRSN020000236.1:0-4918 GCA_943370865.1 Bordetella parapertussis | reverse complement strand
CCTGATTAGCTGCTTTCTTTTAGAATAAACAAGACCACTAACCAATAATGCCCACGGACCAGGCACAGGAATTCTTATTCCAACGGATTAAGGAACTGATTTCACCGGATGATTCACTGGTGGATGTCGTATCGGGTATATTACACCTTAGTAATGACAGTACGTACCGCCGAATCCGTGGGGAAACAGCCCTGGTGCTGGATGAAGCCCGCCAGCTTTGCCAGCACTTTAATTTATCCCTTGACCAGCTGTTCCAGGTAAAAAGTGGCTCTGTATTGTTTCAGAATATCAGGATACAGGATACCCGGTACACCTATGTGCAGTTTTTACAAGGGTTACTTAATCAACTGGGCTCCATCAATAATTTTCTCAGGAAAGAGGTCGTATACATGTCAAAAGATCTCCCGGTATTTCATAATTTTTATTTTCAGCCACTCAGTGCCTTCCGTTATTATTTCTGGATGAAAACCCACCTGATGCATCCCGATTTTGCAGATATGGAGTTTGATTTTTCTGTTTTGCCGCCTGCTGTTGAAAGTCTTTGTACGGATGTAACAAAAGCATACCAGAAAATACCTTCTGTTGAAATGTGGAATACAGAAAGTATCAACAGTACGATCTCGCAGATCGAGTTTTCAAAAGATTCGGGTCATTTTTCAACAGCAGCAGATATTAAGCTCATCTATGAAGCACTGGAGCAAACCGTGCACCACCTGAAAGACCAGGCAGAATATGGTTGCAAATTCATGCCGGGTGAAAACCCCGAGGCCAAAAAAAATAATTTTAAATTATTTTTTAACCGGGTCGTGCTGGGGGATAATACCGTACTTGCCACTACCGATTTTGTAAAAACCTGTTTTATTAATTATGGACACCTGAATTATCTCAGGACCATGGATGAAAATTTTTGTGAACAAATATTCAGGGATTTTGAGAACCTGATCAAGCGATCCACCCAAATAAGTGAAAGCAGTGAAAGACAACGGAATGTTTTTTTTGGAATTATTTTATCCAAGATCAGCGACCGGAAAAAAAATCTATAATCAATTGCTGCAACATGAATGTTACACAACTACAACAACAGCTGTTCCTGCTCATCAAGGGCAGGATATCTCCTGAAGCTTCCCTGGCAGATGAGATAGCGGCACTGCTGAACATCAGCACAGACAGTGCTTACCGCCGCATGCGGGTTGAAAAACAAATAACCTTTGAAGAGTTATATACGCTTTGCACACATTACAGAATATCGCTGGACCAGCTCATGGAAATTCAAACAGGGTCTTTCCAGTTCCTGGGAAATATCCTTGACAGTAAAACCTTCCGGTTTGATGCTTACCTGACAGGGGTAATGCACAATGTGGCATATATCAACAGCTTTAAGGAAAAGCAGTTTTATTATCTCTGTAAGGATTCTCCCATTTTTCATCACTTTTATTTCCGTGAATTTGCCGCATTCAAATATTATTTCTGGATGAGCACCCTCATTTTTTTCCCGGAATTCCGGAATAAGCAGGTGGATTACGAGGAATACCCGGATGAACTCTTTACAATAGGTCAGAAAATATTGCATATGTATGAAGAAATGGATAGCGTGGAGATCTGGAATGTAGAGAACCTGAATACCACCATGCGCCAGATTGAATTTTACAGGGATGGCAAGATGTTCAAATCTGATAACGATATATTGAAGCTGTACGAGTCATTAGAAAAATACATGGATCACCTGGAAAAACAGGCCGAACTGGGGTATAAATTCAAATACAATGATCCGGACCGTAAACCAATGGGGAAATTCCATATGTATTTCAATGAAGTGGTGCTTGGGGACAATCATATGCTGGCGGTAACAGACGGGTCAAAAATCGCCTTCATCCCTCATTCAGCGATTAATATTATTATGACAAGGGATGTTACCTATTGCGATAAATTCCACCAGTATTTACTGAACCTGATGCGCCGGTCAACCCTTATCAGCGAAGTAAGTGAGAAAGAACGATCCAGGTTTTTCAGGATCATCAAAGAACGGATCACCCGGCGCAAAGAATCCCTCCAGTTATAACATGATAATTTTCTGAAGAAACGGGTCGACGCCCATCATGGTCATTTCCACCAGCTTTTCGCTCAAAAAAGTAAGAACACGTCACTACATACTGGAAATTTCCCTTCCGGCAAACGAAATCCCTTAAAGTATCGTCAAACCATAGCCGGTTATTTGCAGAAACAGAAGCCGGCAGTTAATTTGGCTCATTATTTTAAAACAGATTCGTATGAAGAAAACGTACTTACTTGGATTATTTTTTATGGTGGCGATACCGGTGACTTCTTTTTCGCAGATCAATCTTTCGAAGTTAATCCCAAAGAAAAATGCCACAACAGGCGTTTCGCAGGACGAGGCCGGTATGGGTATTAAAGAAGCACTCACACAGGGTGTGACCACCGCCGTATTAAACCTGAATAAGACCGATGGTTTTTTTGGCAGCGAGTTCTATAAAATGTTTTTACCACCTGATGCAGTCAAAATAGAAACTACCTTACGCAAAGCCGGTATGGGTGCCCAGGTGGATAAAGCCATACTCGCCATCAACCGCGGGGCGGAAGATGCAGTGGCTTTTGCCAAGCCGATCTTTATAGAAGCGATCAAAGAAATGACGATCACCGATGCACTCAATATCCTGAAAGGGAATAAAGATGCAGCTACCCAATATTTCAAACAAAAGACAACAGCCAAACTGATCGCCGCTTTTACCCCTTCTGTTCAAAGCTCCCTGGAAAAAACAGAAGCGACCAAGTATTATGGAGATATCGTAACCACCTATAACAAGTTTCCTACCACCTTCAAGAAGATCAATCCAGATCTGACTTCCTTTGTAGTAGGCAAAGCGGTGGATGCGTTGTTTGACCAGGTGGCCAAAGAAGAAGCCAATATCAGGGCTAATCCACTGGCCAGGACAAGTGACCTGCTGAAAAAAGTATTTGCCGGAAAATAAATGGATCTTTCAGCCTGCCTGAAGGAAATAGAAATAATAAAGCCCCGGTTACGGGGCTTTATTAGTATAATGAAGAACTTACTTATTTATTATTGAACAGGAAACCGATCTGGATGCCGAAGCAGGCGTTTCTCATTTTTTTATCGCCCACTGCTTCACCTGTCACCAGGTTCCGGATGCCCTGGTTGTAATAAGCCTGGGCAAAAAAGCCACCGGGTAACCGGTATCCCAGTACTGCATTAGCACCATAATCAATACCCCTGAAATCGGCTGCTGCTGTTTCGCCGAAAATGATATCGGTAGAGGTTTTCTTTTCAGTCTTTTTATTCTCAGTTATTCTTTTAGAAGGAACATTGAAAGAAAGGGTTGGGCCGAGTCCAACAAAAAAACCGCCATTTGTACCATTGGTGCTGTACAGGAAATTGAATGGAACCTCCACATAGCGAAGAGCATTAATCACTTTTACATTCGCATCCTCTTTCAGCAGGTTTCCCTTTTGAACATAGTTAATAGATGGCTGAAAGCTGAATTTTCCACCGAGTGGAGTATTCACCAGTAAGCCGACCGTATAACCGGTTTTTACATTATGGTTCATCTGGTTCTGATTACCCATTATATCACTGATCGTGAATCCTCCGGTAAGACCTACTCTTGAAGATTGAGAAAATCCTGCGATATGCAGGGCAAAAAGAAATACAGCCAAAATAGAAAACGTCTTTTTCATAACACAGCAGTTTTGTATGTACCTACTCGTTTCGCTTTTCGGTAAAGGCGCCCTACTCTTTTTAACGGGATTTCGGGAATGTCCCTGATTTGATCACAGGCTATAATGCGATAAAATTAGCAGAAACCTGATGTAAAAAAAATCATTTTTTATAGCGGGGCAAAGGTACTGTTTATGACCAAAAAACAAAGACCGGCCGGCTTAGTGCTAACAAAAAGATCATACAGCTGTCACAAACCCCTTTCAGCCCTCCTTTAGCTATAAAAACGATGATTTACAGGACTCAAACCCCGGCCAGTAAGACCTGCCAGGCTTCCTGCACCTGCCCGTTGGCCAGCAATTTTTTGGCATATAACTGCAGCTCTTTTTCCATTTCATCCGGGTTGATGCTGTAGTACTGGATGATTTGTTTCAGGTGCGGGTCATCAAACGAAGGTTCTATCACCGGCAGGTCATGCACATTGGCCAGCTGCCCCAGGTCATTCCCGGAAAGGATGCTGCTGTTACGGATATGGACCGGGAGGGCATCCACGCCGATACCGAGTTGGGTGTTGGGCTTGGCCACCTGGAAAAGATTGGCTTCATTCACCACGCAATACCAGTCGCCACCCAGCCGGGCCACATGGTTGATCTTGCGCTGGTCCAGTTTTTTGTTTTCATCCAGTAGTTCTTCTGCAATATGCATCCGCAGCACTTCGCAGATCACTAAGTTGCCAGCCCCGCCTTCTGTTCCCAGTGGTTTCACTTCGGTGACCCGGCATTCCATCTTCACTTTACTTTCTTTTACCATGGGTGGCTTCACCAGCGTAGCAGGTTCTTCAGTAAAACCGGCTTTGATAAACTCATTGGTTCCCCTGGGGAACTCGCAACTGGCCAGCGACATCTGCTGCACCATATCATAGGTCACAATATTGATCACGACTTCGGGCACTTCGAGCACATTTTCCAACGTATGCTTGCTGCTGTTATCCCTGACCCGGCGGGAAGGTGAGAAGACAACTATCGGAGGATTGGAGGAGAACAGGTTGAAAAAACTAAAGGGGCTCAGGTTCACATTCCCGGCCTTATCAATAGTAGAGGCAAAACAAATCGGCCGCGGGGCAATTACATGCTGCAGGTAATATTGTTTTTCAGCCGGTTTCAGCTTTTCCAGGTCAATGATCATATCGCAGAAGTTTGGACAGGTCAAATATCCGTAAAAAGCAGG
>CALRSN020000235.1:0-4968 GCA_943370865.1 Bordetella parapertussis | reverse complement strand
GAGCCTCTTTTGAATATATTCACTCATCTTGTCACGGATCTTTTCATAACCTTCGGCCTGGGCTTCTTCTTCCTGGCTGAAAGCATTGAATCCTGTGAATAAGGAAAGGGTTAATATGATAAGTAGTTTTTTCATGTTAGTTCATCATTATATCTTCATCGGTAGCAGAATTATTTTCTTCGTAAGGAAGATCATCAAGAAAATCCTGGATATCTTTTTCGGGAATATCCTTAATCAAATCTTTTACCTCCACTAATTTATCGGCGTTAACTAATACTTCTTTTTGGCCCAGGGTTTCGTCGGTTAACTTGACAAAGTTTTCAATTTCATCAGTACTCACTTTTTTGGTATTCTTTTCTATCCAGGCAAATGAATTCTTATCTGGATCAATCGTATCTTTTTTAATTAGTAAAATACTGGTTGTTGCAATCACCCCCACTAAAATAGCCGCTGCTGCATATTTGAACCATTTTTTGCTGCTCAAAGTGATAACCTTTGCGGTTTGCTTTTCTTCTGGTTTTCCGGCAGCCATATTTTCAAAATAACCCTGCGGTACATTAAACGGCATGTCCTTTTTCAACCCGCTGAGCAAAGGCGAGATACTTTCCAATTCTTCTTTTGCCGTTTGTTCTGCACCGGTTACGGCTTTTAGCATTCTTTCTTCTATCCCATTGAAATAACCCTGCGGAACGGTATAAGGCATTTGTTTATCCAACCCGTTCAGTAATGGTGAAAGGCCCGCTGTTTCTTCTGCTGCAGAAAGACCGATCTCACGGATCAGCTGCATGCTGTTTTCAGCTAATGCTTCAAAATAACCAACGGGTGCTGAATAAGGGATTTGTTTTGGTAAAGCACTAACAGCAGGAGACAACAAATGCAACTCTTCCATAGCTGTTGTTGCTTCCATTGCTTTGATCCGGTTGAGCACCTGCGCCGCTAACCCTTCAAAATACCCTTCCGGAACGGAATAGGCATTTTGAACAGCCATATTAACCAGGCTGCTTTCCAGTTCCCTCAATTCTTGCAATATGTTGTTATTCTGTGCCATTTTTACATTAATTCAGACGCAATCCGGCTTTCAAAGTTTAATGATTCCTGATATAATCCTCTATTTTTTTGACGGCATGATGATAACTGGCTTTCAGGGCTCCTTCACTGGTTTCCAGTACCCGGCTCATTTCTTCGTAAGGCATTTCTTCATAATACCGGAGACTGAATACAACTCTCTGCTTTTCAGGTAATTGCTGCATAGCTACCTGTAGTTTCCACTCCAGTTTGTTAGCGTCAAAATGCTTATCGGCCTTTATCTTGTTGCTCAGGCCGCTTTCCACATCGCTCAGGCTCACCGAGCTTCTTTTTTTCTGTTGTTCCAGGTAGGTCAGGCATTCGTTGGTGGCAATCCTGTATAACCAGGTGTAGAGCTGGCTGTCTTCCCTGAAATTTTCCAGGCCATTCCAGACCCGTATCAGCACATTTTGTAACACGTCGTTGGCATCCTCATGTTCTACCACCATTCTGCGGATATGCCAGTAGAGTTTTTCCTGGTATTTGCGGATGATGCTGGTATAGGCCTTCTCTTTAGTCCCGGGATTACGGAATTGAACCAGTAATTCGCTATCGCTTATGGTTGTCAGGGACATGGTGTTTTTGGTTTTGGGTGGCTTTGAATATTGGAAATCATAATTGTTTAATGAAGAACTGTTATAAAAATAGAAAAGCAGGTTCAATTATGAAAAGAACCTGCCCTTGTATTTGGAACAATTTTTTAACCTTATTTCTTCCGGCTCATCGCTTTTTCAGCAGCTGCCACGATATCTGAAACGTCGAGACCATATTTCTTCAGCAATTCTTTGGGAGTTCCGCTTTCGCCAAAAGTATCTTTTGTACCCACATATTCGATCGGCACGGGGAAATTCTTGGCAGCACATTGAGCAATTGCATCACCCAGGCCACCAATGATATTGTGTTCTTCAGCAGTAACAGCACATTTTGTTTTTTTCAGGGAGCTGATCACTGCTGCTTCATCCAGTGGTTTGATCGTATGTATATTGATCACTTCCACGCTGATTCCCTTTTCTTCTAAAATAGCACCGGCCTGGATAGCATTCCATACTAAATGGCCGCAGGCAAAAATGGAAACATCAGTTCCTTCGCTGAAGTATTGTGCCTTACCAATTTCAAAGGGTCTGTCAGAAGTGAAGATCGGCCACACCGGTCTGCCGAAACGCAGGTAAACAGGACCTTTATATTCAGCAATAGCTTCCGTAGCTGCTTTGGTCTGGGCATAATCACAGGGAACGATCACGGTCATCCCCGGCAACATTTTCATCAGGCCAATATCTTCCAGTATCTGGTGGGTGGCACCATCTTCTCCCAGTGTAACGCCGGCATGAGAGGCGCAGATCTTTACATTCTTATCACTGTAAGCAATAGATTGACGGATCTGGTCATACACCCTTCCCGTAGAAAAATTTGCAAAAGTGGTAGTGAAAGGAATTTTACCACCGATGGTCATACCGGCAGCAATGCCCATCATATTGGCTTCGGCAATACCACACTGTACAAAACGTTCAGGAAATTCTTTCATGAACTGTTGCAGTTTCAGCGAACCTGCCAGGTCGGCAGTCAGCGCTACCACATTGGGATTTTTGCGGGCTGCTTCCACGATGCCATCACCAAAACCACTGCGGGTATCTTTATTTCCGGTTGATTGTATGTCTTTGAGCATGATTGAAAATTAGCTGCGCAAAAGTAAGGAACTAAGAGGGAAAGGAGTAAAAAGAGCTGTGGAGAATACAAAAGTTATTTGCTAGTAAAAAGTGGTAACAATTCAGGGGAAAATTCGACTCTTTTTCTCTTTTAACTCTTGTATTTCTCTTAGTCAATTGAGTTGTGCAGGTTGCCCGCTGAAAATGGTATCATCTGCTTTCAGGCGTTGCTCCCATTCCCAGGCGGTCCGCATCATATCTTCCAGCGAATATTGCGGATTCCAGCCAAGAAGCTGGCGGGCAAGGTCATTATTGGCATAGATGGCAATCACATCACCTGTTCTGCGGGGTCCAATCTCGTAATTCAGTTTAGTACCGCTTACTTTTTCAAAAGCATGGATAGCTTCCAGTACAGTTACCCCATTCCCGGAACCAAGATTAAATACTTCACACAGGCCGGTATTTTTTTCTTCTTCCAGGTATTTGATCGCTAACGTGTGTGCATGGGCAATATCGCTTACATGAATAAAATCACGGAGGCAGGAACCATCCCGGGTATCATAATCATTGCCATATACCGTCATTTTATCCAACTTGCCAATGGCGGTTTGTGTGATGGCAGGTACCAGGTTCTGTGGTTTGCCGATGGGCATTTCACCGATCTTAATGGAAGGATGTGCTCCAACCGGGTTGAAATAGCGCAGCAGGATACAATGGGTACCGATACTTTTCGCAAATTCATTGATGATCTGCTCACCCATCTGTTTGGTATAACCATAAGGCGATTCAGCAGGTTTGGGAGGTGTTTTTTCAGTTACCGGTATCTGGTCAGGATTGCCATAGACCGTGCAGGAGGAAGAGAAAACAAAATAGGGTGTTTCAAACTCCTGCACACATTTCAATAAATTGATCAGTGAGGTCAGGTTATTTTCAAAATACAGTAAGGGCTTCTCAACAGATTCACCCACTGCTTTAAAGGCTGCAAAGTGAATGACGCCCCGGATATCATTCTCGTGAAAAATGGCAAATGTGTCATCAAAATTGCAAAGATCAACTTTGTAATTCTTTATTTTTTTCCCCGTGATACTTTCAATACCGGTCAACATGCCGGGATTGCTCCGGGAATTATTATCCACCGAAATAACATCATAACCATTTTTAATAAGGTCCACGATCGTATGCGAACCGATATAGCCGCATCCGCCTGTTACAAGTATTGTTGCCATAAATTAAAAAATCCCGACAAAAGTCAGGATTTTTTAGCAAAGAAGCTGATATGATATTATAGGAAATAATGCGCAACATAATAAACACCTGCTGCTAACAATCCACTGATGGGAATAGTCAGTATCCAGGCCCAGATCAGGTTGATCGTTACACCCCATCTTACGGCGGATAATCTTTTGGTAGCACCCACACCCATGATGGCTCCCGTGATCGTATGCGTGGTACTCACCGGGATCTTTAATGCCTCTGTTACAAATAATGTAATGGCTCCAGCTGTTTCGGCAGCCACACCTTCGAAAGGTGTTACTTTAGTGATCTTGGTACCCATGGTCTTTACGATCTTCCAGCCACCGCTCATGGTTCCAAGGCCAATAGCTGCATAACAGGCAATGGGTACCCAGGGCGGCATCTGGCTGAATTCAGTAATAGAACCCCCTGCAATCAATGCCGCAGTGATAATTCCCATTACTTTTTGCGCATCATTTCCACCATGACCGATACTAAAAGCAGCAGAAGAGATCAACTGTAAACGCTTGAACCATTGATTGGCTTTATGTGCATTCAGCTGGCTGAGATAAAGAGAAAATACTGCCATAACTAAAAGTATAATCGCCAGCAGTATCCATTTAAAGTTCTTGGAATAAAATATTACCTGTGCGGTATATGATTCATAGTGTGTTTTTTTAGCCAGTATTTCCCTGTTGAATTCAAGATTGGTTGCAAGGAAGACGATAACGCCAATAATGATAATTACAGAGAATATTTTAGAGGTCCATCCCTTTTTGAAAGAACTTAAAAACCACAACGACATCACAAAAGCCATGATCATACCAATAACCGGTGCCAGGAAAATAAAACTGGCCGTCTTGATGATGATAGAAGAGTTGACCGCTCCGAAACCGCCTGCTGCAATGGCTGCACCGGCAAAACCACCAATCAATGTATGGGAAGAAGAAGAAGGAATGCCCAGCCACCAGGTCAGCAGGTTCCAGGTGATGGCGGCAATAAGGCCTGAGAAAATAACCACCATCAT
>CALRSN020000234.1:0-4975 GCA_943370865.1 Bordetella parapertussis | reverse complement strand
CAGGGAATAAATTCCTTCAATGACTACTGCATGATCATCTACTATATAAACCTTTATCATTTATTAAGCGATTAATTCAATATTGACAGATGTTCCATTGCCGGGAGATGTCACCAGGTCTGACGTGCCGTTGAAATACTGCACCCTGTAACTGATATTTGCCATACCAGCTCCTTTGGCTTGTGCTAAAATATTTTTATCAAAACCTTTGCCGTTATCTTCCACGGTGATGCCGGTTTTGTTCTCACTCATGGTCAATTGCACAATGACCTGGGTGGCTTCGGCATGTTTCACAGCATTGTTCACCAGTTCCTGGATGATGCGGTAAATAAACATTTCTGCCGTACTATGTAATTTTCTTCTTTCTCCAAATTGCTGGAATACTATTTTTATTCCGGTGGTGGATTGTATACTGTCGCAAAAATCTCTTACCGCTTCCTGCAACCCGAATTTTACCAGGGCTTCCGGCATCAGGTTTTGGGCCACTTTGCGAAGATCGCCGATCGAATTGTCCAGCATACTTAGTGATCTGTCAAACTGGGTATTGGTTTCAGGTGTTAATGGCAGATTTTCTTTTACGTTCATGAATGACAACTTGGTGCCGGATAATAAACTGCCAAGTCCGTCATGAAGATCTTTAGCAATGCGGCTTCTTTCTTCTTCCTGTCCTTTCAGCATCGCATCAATGGTGAGCAATTGTTTGTCTTTTTCCAATTCACTGATCTTTTGTTTTTGTAATGCCTGTTGCTGTTTTGCCAGTTGCTGCCCCTTTTTAAAATTGATAAAACCAAGGTAACCCAGGATCAGCAGAATGAGAATGGAAGCAATAAAAACTTTATTTAACGCAGACTTGTGTTTTACTTCCACTGCTTGTTTTTCTTTTTCATATTGCAGCTGGCTGATCTGCTTCTGTTGTTTTTCCGCATCATAAATGGCTCCGAGTACTTTTAACTGTTTGATATTTGTTTCAGCAGTCAGGCTGTCCTTCAATTGTATAGTCTGCTGTATAAGTTCAAACGCTTTGGCTTTGTTACCTGTTTTATTATAATAATTGGCCAGGTTAGTGAGGGCATCGATTTTGGAAGACCGGGTGTACAAATTTTCTGCCAGTGAAAGATTTTCCAGCGCATAGTTTTTTGCCGCTTCGTCCTGCCCGATCTTCAATGCTGTTGCTGACAGGTAATAAAGCGTAATACTTTTACTATTGTTGTGTCCCCCCTCTAATGCATATTTATACGTTTCCTTGAAATAATTATAGGCTGCATTATAATGCTGTTTTATAAAACTAACTCTTCCTCTTTTAAGATAGTAACCAAAACTTACCTGTACCTGTCCCGGCTCTGGCATAAAGGGTTGCAATTTATCAAGGTACCTCGTGGCTGTTTCCAGGTCTTTTTTGGCAAGGCAAACATCAATATAAGAAAAGTAGATGTTGGAATTCGCTGTTATACTGCTGTCTTTCTCTGCAAGAGCTATATTTTTCTCACTGTATTCTGTCGCTTTGTCCAGGTTGTTTAGTGTAGTATATATATCGGTTATATAGGTATATAGTACTTTTCTGCGGTGTTCCCGGCCCGGTGTGAGATATTTCAATGATTCAAAAAAATAATCTAATGCGGTATAATAGTTTTCCTGGCTGAAATAAATCGCTCCTTTTTGCTCAAGGGCCCATTGTTTGGTGCCCTGTATATTTTCTTCCTGAATGGTGCCCGCTATGTAAATAGCCGAGTCAAAATAATGGAGAGCTTTTGTATAATCAGAAGAGCTCTTATAATAACCAGCAGTGTTTGCATAGCAGGCAGCGAGACCTCTTGCATAGTTAAGCCTCCGACTAATCATGAATGCTTCATCCATGTAAGGTAATACCGCTTTCCGCTCTTTCAGGTAAGCAGCGGTGTTCAGCACTCTTACCAGGGCATTTACCCGGGCTGTATCCGGGTAAGGATAATTGTTAAGTTGATTAATGGCTTCCTGTTTTCTTTTTTCAAAATTTTCTGACTGTGCATTAACAGGGCAACTAATACCTGTTAGTAGCGTAAAAAAGAGGATTACAATCTTGCTGTGGTTGCACATATTGTAAGGAAGTAATGGTTACTGTAAAGTATTATTTTATTTTCCAAATATGGAAATTGTTAACAAAAATTCACGCCTTTCCGGGATGCTGCACCGGGCTGATTACTTTCATATTTGCGTTTTGAATTAATCATTAAACCTTTTTCTATGTCATTACAAGCAAAGCCTGCCAGGAACGGTATGCGCAGGGATACTACGATCATTATACCGGGTAACGATTCAAAACAAACCAACCACAAACCGGTATCATCTTTTCTGTACGGGCTATACCCCGGTAACTGGTTCAGTGAATTTAGTGATATCAGCATCACACTGGAAGAATTTGCCCCTGCTAAAATTGTAAAGAAAAGTAATACTAAGAAGCCTTAACACCACCATCAATCATTTTAAAACTAAAATCAGCAGCATGAAAGCAATTGTGAAATTTGTATTGATCATGGTAGTTTTTTTAGCGGTTTCACTGATGTTATTTGCCCAGGTAACAGCTAAAACAGGAAAGAGCTATCAAATTAAATCTCAGCCCGATAATATGATGCCGGAAACAGTAATGCCACTCCACTTCAGCGACAGAGCCCCGGGCAGTATCAATCCGGAAACTGAGTATCCTTTAGTAGAAAAACGGTTTCGAAAGTTATTCCCGGATGCGGTTAACCCTGTATGGTTCAAAGAAAACAAGAACCTGTTTGTTTATTTCTACAATAAAGGGAATAAAGTAACGGCTGTTTTTACACTAAGGGGTCATATGAATTATGCTATCGCCAATCTTCAACTAACAGACCTGCCTGGGCCTATCATTAATAAATTGGAGAGCCGGTACGAAGGGTATGGTATTTTTAATGTAAAGCAAATTACGGAAGGAAGCCATATGATATATGAAGTCATACTGGTGAATTCCTGTGAGTATGTTGTAATCAATATTTCTGAGGATGAAATAACAGAGCGAAGAAGAATCAGGAAACTGTAACACTATTTCGATTATAAATTTTGCAGCATAGCATCGCAGAGACAGGTTCATTTGGAACAAGTACAGCCCGTAATAGGGCTGTACTATTTATAACGTCTATTTACATCGGTTTAAGTGCTGCTGTTTTCTGATCAGCCAATACATTCTTTTTTACCATGTCCTTCACGATCATTTCGCCATATTCATCAGCCAGATTTTCTGAACCGGGTGGATCAAAAGACTGGCTTTGGGATGAATAGACCAATTCGTTAGCCACGAGATCATATAAATTACTTTCCCAGAAGTATTTGGTATCTGTTATGTAATAGCCCTGTGTATATATCCGGTCATACATCACTCTTGAATACCTCCAAAAACGGTTATGATAGATGGAATAAGGTGAGTAATATACCCGGCCCGGGACATATTGTTTTTCCCGGGTCTTATCCAGTAAAACAACAGTCAGTACAGCGTCAACCCCTGAATTTCGGAGTTTGCTGATAGCCTGCTCTTCACTCATATTCTCAAATGCTTTGGGATTATATTCATCACAGGAGCAGGTGGCATCATAGCCAAGGGCTTTCAGATCAGCCACCAGGTGCTGCTCCATTTTCTCCCGCAACGAACGGTCCTTTTCTGTGATCAGTCCAAGCACTATGATTTTTTTAAATTTATTGGGTTGAACCTGATCGGCTTTCCAGGAACTGGTTATCCGGGATGATGTGCCGCAACCCACCACCAGGAGCAGCAAAGCTGTCCATATTAAAATATGTTTCATACGATGAGTTTTGTTCTGGTAATTTAAAACAGCAGAGTGCCTTTTTCCTATGATAAAGGTCACAAGCAAGTATCGGAAAACTGATATTCGTCTTGTTATAACTGAAATATGTCATAAGTGAAGCAAGAGATTATGTAGTAACTTTCCCTGATTAAACAAACTCATCAGTGAAGCAATTTCTAGGAGGCTATTTTATAAGGAGGTTATTATTTTTAGTTGTAGCTGTCTCCGGTTTTTTATTTGCTACTGCACAATTATGTTCCGGCAGTCTTGGCGACCCTGTGGTGAATATTACTTTTGGCACCGTCTCTAATGGAGATCCGGGAATTGCACCACCCAGCGGTTATACCTATACAAGTTCTTCCTGTCCCGATGATGGGTATTACACGATCACCCGGTCCACGTCCGGCTGTTTTGGTAATGCGTGGCATACAGTCAATGCGGATCATACGGGTAATGGTGCTTTCATGCTGGTGAATGCATCTTTTCAGGCCGGGGATTTTTATGTTGGAAGGGTAACTGGTCTTTGTCCAAATACTACGTATGAGTTTTCTGCATGGCTTATGAATGTTTTATTATCCCCCTCGGGTATTCAACCCAATATCACTTTTACTATTGAAACTCCTTCAGGAACTGTGCTGAATCAATTCAATACAGGCGGTATCCCTGTAACAGCTCAACCGAGATGGGACCAGTATGGGTTTTATTTTACCACTACAGCAGGCAGTCCTGATATCATATTACGTATGCGCAATAATGCCCCCGGCGGCATGGGGAATGATATTGCATTAGATGATATTACTTTCCGCCCCTGCGGCCCTGTAGTAGCGGCCAGTTTACAGGGAAGCAACACGACAATAAATGTTTGTACAGATGAACAGCAGTTGTTTTATGATTTTGGTGCCAGTATCTCACCCGGTTTTGTTTCACCGGTGTATCAATGGCAGGTGAGTACAGATTCGGGAAGAGTCTGGAGCGATATTTCCGGGGCAAACAGTCTTACTTATCAGCGGCTGCCTACAGCAGCGGGTACTTACTGGTACCGGCTCACCGTTGCAGAAAACGGGAATGCAGGGATCGTGGCCTGTCGAATTGCTTCCAACGTTAATATGATTCATGTACATGATGATCCTGTTATTACAGCAGGACCTGATAAAACCATTGTCAGGGGTGAGCAAATC
>CALRSN020000233.1:0-4989 GCA_943370865.1 Bordetella parapertussis | reverse complement strand
GGCAAGCTTTTTTATGTCCATCTGGAAAAACATCATACGCAAACCTTCCTGATCACAGATCGCCTCCCGCTTTCTTCCCTCTTCTATTTATATTTTTTCACCAGTAGCGATACTGTAAACCTGTTTGCATGAAAACGATCATTGAACCTTTTAAAATAAAATCGGTAGAACCCATTTATTTCAACACCAAAGAAGAACGTATTGCCATTCTTGACAAAGCCTGTTACAATCCCTTTTTGATCCATTCCGACGATGTATTGATTGACCTGCTGACCGACAGTGGCACCAGTGCCATGAGCAGCGACCAGTGGGCCGGCATCATGAAAGGTGATGAATCCTATGCCGGCAGCCCGAGCTTTTTTCGTTTTGAAAAAGTGGTGCAGGATATCACCGGCATGCCGGTGGTGATTCCAACCCACCAGGGAAGAGCTTCAGAGAAGATCCTCTTCAGTATACTGGGTGGCAAAGGAAAATATTTTATCAGCAATACCTTATTTGATACCACCAGGGCCAATATTGAATTCTCAGGCGCTGAAGGAATTGATTGCTTATGCGAAGAAGGGAAACATCCTTCCATCCCCGCTCCTTTCAAAGGGAATATGGATATCGCATTACTTGAAAAAACAATTAAAGAAAAAGGAGCACCGAATATTCCGCTGGTCATTATCACCATCACCAATAATTCCGGTGGTGGGCAACCGGTGAGCATGCAGAATATCAAAGCGGTGAAGAAAGTTTGTCAAAAAAATAAGATCCCGTTGTTCATTGATGCCTGCCGTTTTGCAGAGAATGCTTATTTCATAAAGTTGAGAGAAGAAGGCTATGGTGATAAACCCGTTAAGGCAATTGCACAGGAAATTTTTTCGCATGCCGATGGCTGCACCATGAGTGCTAAGAAAGATGCTTTTGCCAATATCGGCGGTTTTCTTGCCATGCATGATGATGTGCTGGCGATGAAATGCCGTAACCTGTTAGTGATCACGGAAGGATTTCCAACATATGGTGGGTTGGCTGGCCGTGACCTCGAAGCCATTGCCATTGGTTTGAACGAAGTGATGGAGGAACATTACCTGCAATACCGTATCCGAAGCATTGAATACCTCACCAATAAACTCATTGATGCGAATGTACCGGTGATGCAACCAGCAGGTGGGCATGCTGTTTATTTAGACGCCAAAGAATTTCTGTCACATCTACCCGTAGATCAATACCCGGGCCAGGCATTAGTGGGTGCATTATATATTGAAGGTGGTATCCGGGGCGTGGAGATAGGTTCCCTCATGTTTGGCAAATACGATGAAGATAAAAACCTTGTACCAGCTCCTATGGAATTGGTTCGTCTCGCTATTCCAAGAAGGGTGTACACCCAAAGTCATATTGACTATGTGGCGGAAGTGATCATCGAAGTGTTTAATAACCGTCATGCCATAAAAGGATTAACCATCACCGAAGAAGCTCCTTTGCTGAGACATTTTACGGCCAAATTAAAACCTGTGCCTGAATGTCCTGAAGAAGGTTTACAAAAGAACAAACAGGTACTAACCTATAAATAAAATTTTATGCATACTCCGATTAAAAAAAGCTGGGCTGAACCCTACAAAATAAAAATGGTGGAACTCTTAAAGATGACCACGAAAGCACAGCGTAAAAAAGCTTTACTGGAAGCCGGCTATAATACGTTCTTATTAAGATCAGAAGATGTTTACATCGACCTGCTCACTGATAGTGGCACTTCGGCCATGAGTGATCATCAATGGGCAGGTATGATGCTCGGCGATGAAGCCTATGCAGGCAGCCGGAATTTTTATCACCTCGAAGAAGTGGTCAGGAATATTTATGGGTACAAATATTTAGTACCCACTCACCAGGGCCGGGGAGCAGAAAATATTTTATCAAAAATCCTGATCAAAAAAGGAGATATCATTCCGGGTAATATGTATTTCACCACCACGAGATTGCACCAGGAGCTGGCCGGGGGAAGATTTGAAGACATCATCATTGATGAAGCCCATGACCCGGAGAATGAATTTCCGTTCAAAGGAAATGTTGACCTCAATAAATTAGAGAAGCTGATCAAAAAACATGGTGCTGCGAAGATCCCTTATATCAGTATTGCCACCAGTGTGAACATGGCCGGCGGTCAGCCGATCAGTATGAAAAATCTGAAAGAGCTGAGAACGCTTACTAACAAACATGGTATCCGAATCATTCATGATATGACAAGGGTGGCGGAGAATGCCCATTTCATCCAGCAACGGGAAAAGGGCTATCAACACAAATCCATCCGGGATATCGTAAAAGAGATCAACTCGTATACAGACGGGGCCACCATGAGTGCCAAGAAAGATGCATTGGTCAATATCGGGGGGTTCTTAGCCGTGAATGAATGGGATGTGTTTGAAGAAGCCCGGAATATGGTAGTGGTGTATGAAGGTCTTCATACCTATGGTGGGCTGGCCGGCAGGGATATGGAAGCAATGGCGATCGGTATCATGGAAAGTATCAATGATGATCATATTCATGCAAGAGTCGGCCAAGTTGTTTATCTCGGGGAAAAAATGATCAGCTACGGTGTACCAATTGTAAAGCCAATTGGTGGCCACGGTATATTCGTGGACGCTAAAAAATTCTTACCGCATATTCCGCAGGACCAGTTCCCGGCACAAACCTTAGCCGCAGAAGTATACCTGGATTCAGGAGTCCGCACCATGGAAAGGGGTGTTGTATCAGCCGGAAGAAAAGCGAATGGTGAAAATTATTATCCCAAACTCGAACTCGTCCGGTTCACGATTCCCCGCCGGGTGTACACACAGGCGCATATGGATGTGATTGCTGAATCAACTGCAAGGGTGTATGAACGACGCCATAAGATCAATGGCCTGAAGATGATCTATGAACCCAAATACCTGCGGTTCTTCCAGGCCCGGTTTGAACAGTTGTAAATACTTACCAGGAAAATATTAATTTGTATTGCCCAGCGTATATTGATAATTTAAGGAATCAAGTTCGATCCCTGCATAATACAGGGCTTTAAAGAACTCATTCCTGCGTTTAACGGATACAGGAGGCAGACTTCGGTAGTAATTTATTCCATTCCGCAGATTTTGGTAAAAACTATTGTAGTATTTTTTTCGTTTTGCGAACTGCTCCGTATGAAAATCAGCCTTCAGCTGTTCCTTGAGATAATCAATATACAGGTTCAGTTCGGTAATGAACAGGTGCGGCCTGGCCGTATTGTTAATGATATTCGTTCTCCCGTAAATATGGGCCACCATTTTCTCCAATGATACTACCTTGGAGAAATTAACAATATTGGGGCCGGGGCAAATCGTTACTGCATTTAATTTTTTTACAAAAGTTTGTTTATAACTGATCGCCGCAGCATTACTCAGGCCTACACATAAACATTCTTTGTCCAGCACTTCTGTCAGTTGCCGCTTGTATTCGGGTTCAGGCAGGCGGAGTGATTGTAACTCAGCAATTTTCAGTGCCTGGTATTTGTGAGAAGCTGTACAGATGGATTCCTTTGTAAATTCTGTATTAAAAGCAAGATGTTTTTCGGTGCAAGGGCTTCCCGGTTTACCATTTTTGATACGGGTTGCTTTTTCTGCAGCTGCGCTGGTTCCTTTCAGATAATGAAACCGGACACCCAACGGTGAATTGCGGCTGAGTGTAATATCTTTTTCTTTTGCTGCAGCTAACAATTCCAGCGTGCCATCATCTACAGTAGTTGCTTCAGGTACCAACAGGAAAGGTGTTCCCCAACCAGTACTTTCTATATCGTAATGACGGCGTAAGAAAAAATCTTCCTCATGTGTACCAATACCACCCTGTGCAGAAAATATCATCCGGGGAGGATAAATAAATTTCCGGCCTGTCTTTTTATATAAAGCAGCATTATAGATCTCAAACAACGTATCAATTAATTCCTGCCGGTTTAATTTGAACTCATCCAATATCGGGCCCAGTAAATAACCTTCTGTTGCAAAAGCATGACCGCCGCAATTCAAACCGGATTCGATCCTGAACTCACTTACCCAGACCCCTTTCTTTGCCAGGTATTTTCCCTGTATCAATGCCGAACGATAATCACTCACTTTGATCGCCACTTTTTTGGTGAACCCGCCGTCCTCGTTCACATCAAACTCTTTACAATTTTCCAGGTAATTGTATAAGCGTGGATTCATACCCGCAGAAAAAATGACCGTTGAATTAATGAGTTTAGTTTTTGCATACCCCCGCAGGGCCGCTACAGCATCCGATCCGTCCTGCACTAACTCTCCCTTATCATTGTAATTATCCCGGTCTGTTTTGGTCATGATGTTCACATCAATCCGGCCCGCCTTTATTTGCTGCCGTAAATAGGTTTCCAGCTTTTCTTTTGCAGACGGTTCTGTCAGCATGAGCAGTTCACGATACTTCTTTTTTAATTCACTGTCATCCGGCAGCAGCTCAAAATATTTTACTATTTCGGAACCGGGCTCAAAATTTTCGCTCCTGATCTTTTCCACCTGTGCTGTTACAATTGTATTTACCAGGTCTAAATAGTCGGTAATTCTTTTGGCCCTGTAGTCTTCCTCTTTAGTGCTGATCGGTATATATTCCTGGCCGATCGTGGGATAATAAAAACTCCGCATCATTTCCACCAACCTGTCTTCCACAATGGAGATTACCGAGGAAATACCAAACCGGGCTACTTTAATCGGGCTATCGATCGTATATGCCAGTCCCATGACCGGGATATGAAATGTATGTGTTGTGGGGTAATTCATGAGCTGTATCAATTAAATTTATATAAAGCCTCCGTCCTGGCTATTAAACCAGTTGCGGTTTCTTTTGATGATTCAATTCCTGTTCTTCCCTGTACCAGGGAATCTTTGTTCCAAAGCCAAGTGTATTATCAGTAAACTTGATGTGGTTGATCCGGATAGTCCATATTTCACCGGGTATCACCACTGCAGCCGGGTTCTTTTTATAATAGCTTACTGC
>CALRSN020000232.1:0-4996 GCA_943370865.1 Bordetella parapertussis | reverse complement strand
AAAGGACCTTTAGTATAGACAAAGCCATCTTCCTGCACAGCGGGTGGTTCAAATTTGAATTATACGAGGATGGAAAACTGAAAGAAAAACATAAGTTCTTCCTGCAAAAAGATTTCTGATCAGCCCGCCACCAGGTCGGATTCGAACACTGTTGAAAAGTTGTTCTTCACTTTTTCTTTTACTTCTTCAAAATCCATACTACGTCCCAATTCTCTTTCCAGCGAAGTAACCTGCTTATCGGTGATACCACAAGGAACAATAAAATTGAAATAATTCAGATCGGTATTTACATTGAGGGCAAAACCATGCATAGTGATCCAGCGGCTGCTGCGGACACCGATGGCACATATCTTTCTTTCCTTTCCTTTTATGTCCGGATCAATCCACACACCCGTCTCACCCGGCGAACGATCTCCCTTAATGCCATATTCAGCTAATGTAAGAATGATCACTTCTTCAATATTGCGCAGGTATTTGCCGATATCGGTATAAAATTTTTCGAGGTCCAGTATAGGATAACCGACGATCTGCCCGGGACCGTGAAAAGTAATATCTCCTCCCCGGTTGGTGCGGAAAAATTCAATGCCTTTCATTGATCGCATTTCTTCGCTGATCAGCACATTTTCAATATTGCCGCTTTTGCCTAATGTATATACAGGTGGATGTTCTACGAAAAGAAGATGGTGCCGGGTGTCCAGTTCTGAGCCGGGAGTCAGGAGCCCGGAGTCGTTAACTCCTGACTCCTGGCTATAGACTAACGACTTCTTCCTCACATTTTCCTGCAACAAGCTTTCCTGGTAATCCCAGGCAGCCTGGTAGTCTAGCTGGCCAAGGTCTTTAAATATGATTTGTTGTTTATTCATTCTGAAAGCAAATTTATACCAAACCGGGATAAGCTGCTTTTATGGAATGTTCGCTAAAAGTAAAGGATATGTATCCCGTCAAAACGCCAACCATTACCTTTGCAGGCTATGGCTGAAGAATTGGAACAGGATAACCCGGAAATACAGGATAACAGTGATGAGCTCTATGAGCGGTTTAGTTTTAAAACCGACAAGGGACAGGAACCTTTACGTATTGATAAATTCCTGACCAACCGGATCGAGAGGGCTACCCGTAATAAACTGCAGCAGGCGATCAATGCCGGCCTGGTACTGGTCAATGGAAAAGAGATACGGCCCAATTACAAGATAAAACCGATGGATGAGATCGTCGTGTATTCCGACATGAGCCCGGAAGAAACAGATGTGGTGCCGGAACCCATGAACCTGAATATCGTGTTTGAGGATGATGAACTCATGATGATCAACAAACCCGCAGGCATGGTGGTACATCCCGGCAGCGGTAACTATACTGGCACTTTATTGAATGGTGTGGCGTATTACCTGCAGCAAAAAAATCCAGGCATCTCTGAAGATGTGTTACCAAGATTTGGCCTCGTACATCGTATCGATAAAAATACCAGCGGCCTGTTGGTATTGGCAAAGACAGATATTGCCATGCGGCAATTAGCCAAACAATTCTTTGATCATACAGTGAAGCGGCAATACCTCGCTTTGGTCTGGGGTGATGTGCAAAAAGATGAAGGAACGATCATTGCCCATGTGGGGCGGCATCTCCGTTTCAGGAAATTATTTGAGGCCTACCCCGAAGGAGATCATGGAAAAGAAGCCATTACCCATTATAAAGTAATTGAACGATTTGGTTATGTCACCCTGGTACAATGTATCCTGGAAACAGGACGTACCCACCAGATACGGGTACATATGAAATACATTGGTCACCCCTTGTTCAATGACGATTTTTACGGGGGTGATAAAATTGTAAAAGGAACTGTTTATACCAAATACAAACAGTTTGTTGATAATTGTTTTACTATCTGCAAGCGGCAGGCCCTGCATGCTAAAACACTGGGTTTTGTTCATCCCACCACCGGCGAAGAACTATTTTTTGATACTGAATTACCCGAAGACATCAGTAATGTGATCGAAAAATGGAGAAAGTACGTAAACGCCGGAGGAAAAAAACTGGAGGACTAAAATAAGCTGGTGTCTCAGTTTTTAAAATCAAATAGAGTTGCAGTAAATATTCCTCTTTCTCTTTTCTTAAAGATCACATTCCAGTTGCCCTTATAGCGCAACGTTTTGGGAACAAGATGAGTTCCGAATTTTGTAAGTTCCACTTCCATGTGTACATCGAAATCATACACCCCGGCATTATAACTGATATCATAATTCCGGGCCATGATCTCCATCGTTTTTGCATTGAACCAGGTGATCATATTGTCAATAACGATCTTATCCTTCTTTCCTTCCCGGAGGTCTTCTCTGGAAGTGATAGAAAATACATAGCAAGATTGTCCTTCATAGTCGGCCTGGTCAATTTTGAAATTGTAATACTTTGCCCGGTCAGGATCAAAGATGTCGATCTTATCGCCGATAAAAGGAATACCGGAAATCTTTTTACCCGGGTTAAAGAACAACATCTTTAGCTGTTCTTTATGTTTGGCCATTCCTTTTTTGGAACGGGTGCTAAAATCAATTCCTTTTACAATATTATTTTCATTACAAACAGAGCCGTTCGTAAAGAAAAGGCCGGCATATAACTGGGCAGTATAATAATTGTAATTACTATCACCGGTATAAAAATCCCCGGTGGCCTTTTCCTCCAGTACCTCCATCGTACGGCAGCCCGCATTTCGTTGCTGTTTCGTTCTGCTTTGCAGGGATGCTTTCTGTTTTCCATTCTTATCAATGATACGGATATCATTAAGCGAAGTAAATCCAAGCACATGCAGTGTCCTGAAAGCTTTGTAGAAGGTGGTATCTTCTTTTACCCGCTGAATAAATTTTGGCACATTCAGGTCGGACCGCATCACCACTTCGGAAAGATTCATCATTTGTGCCAGCCGCTGGTTGTCGAGGGAATCTTCCTGTGCAGTCATGGTACCCGTTACTGCAAGAACGATAAAGCCCGGTAACAACATTCTGCGCAGCATGGCTTTAATTTTTGGTGAAACTGATAAGATCAGTGCGTTAACCGGGAAAAGTCATTTTATAATCTACATTCACTTTTCCTTTGGAGATATCATTGAGTTTACCTTTCATGAGCTTCCGTTTCAACCCGGAGATATGATCAATGAATAATTTGCCTTCAATATGATCGTATTCGTGTAAGATCACCCGGGCAGAAAGACCTGTAAAGGTCATGATATGTGAATCAAAATTGTGATCTCTGAACTGCATCGTTACAGATTCGCTCCTGTATACATCTTCCCTGATCTTGGGTATGCTGAGACATCCTTCATTATAAGCCCATTCATCTCCCTCCAGTTCCACAATATGTGCATTGATAAAAACGGCTTTGATACCGGGAGCATCGGGATATTCTTTTTGCTCGTCCTGGTTCATGCCATTGAACATCTGCACCGTATCCACCACAAATAACCGGATATCCCTGTTCACCTGTGGAGCCGCCAACCCTACTCCATTACTGGCATACATGGTCTCCCACATGTCCTCGATCAATTTTTCAAGGCCGGGATGTTCAGGCATGATGTCATGGGCTACTTTTCGCAATACCGGGTGACCATAAGCTACAATAGGAAGAATCATTCAGTTAAATCGTTTATTCGTTATTTGTGTCTGAAACCAGTGCTGCAAAGTTATTCCGTCAGGCTTAATTAACCAATTTACGGGTCATCCAATTGACCGGAGATACTCCTGTAACATGATCGTGGCGGCTATTTCATCCACCAGGGCTTTGTTGCGGCGGTCTTTTTTCTTCAGTCCCATTTCCAGCATGGAATCTTTCGCCATTTTGGAGGTAAAGCGTTCATCTACTTTTTTAACGGGCAGGGCAGGGAAATGCTTTTGGAGGTCTTTAATGCATTTCTCCACTAATGGCGTTGCATGTGTAGCAGAATCGTCCCAGTTGGTGGGCCAGCCTATAATGATCAATTCCACTTGTTCTTTGGCAAAATAATCCTTCAGAAAAGGGATCAGCTCTTTTGAATGCAAGGTGGTGAGTCCCGTGGCAATGATCTGCAAAGGATCAGTGACGGCGATACCGGTGCGTTTGAGGCCAAAATCTATAGAGAGGATGCGGGGCATATTTTAAGTACGAAGTCAGCAATATGAAGTACGAATACCGGGTAATCGCAATTTCACAACTGGTATTTGATTAGTTTAAAAAAAGATCAGCGATGACAAAGATGGCGAAAACAACGGAAGCAATTCCATTAGCGGTCATAAAAGCGAGATTTACTTTGCGCAGGTCATTCGGTTTTACAATGGAATGCTGGTAGATCAGCATCCCAATAAAAATTGCCAAGCCGATCCAGTAAAGCCAGCCAAAACCGCCGATCCTTCCTGCTACGAACACAGCCGCCGCACTGATTCCATGAAACAGTTCGGACACATGCAATGCTTTTGCCTTTCCCAGCCAGGCGGGAATGGAATATAATTGCTGCGACTTGTCAAACTCTTCATCCTGCAAGGCATAGATAATATCAAAGCCGCTGACCCAAAAAATGACAGCAATAGAAAACAGGATCGGCAACAAAGCAAACTGGCCGGTTACTGCCAGGTAAGCACCAATAGGTGCCAATGATAAACCAATCCCCAATACCAAATGACAAAGCGGGGTGAACCGCTTGGTATAGCTGTAACCCAATACAACCAATAAGGCAACAGGCGATAAATAAAAACAGAGCCGGTTAATGAAGAAGGTGCAGGCAACAAACAACACACTGCTGATGATCGTGAACCATAAGGCACTGTTAGATTTGATGATGCCAGCGGGTATTTCCCGGATCGCCGTTCTCGGGTTCAGTGCATCAAAGCTTCTGTCAAGATAGCGGTTAAAAGCCATTGCGGCACTGCGGGCAAAGACCATACAGAGGATAACAAGAAGAAATCTAATAATCGATTCCTCAACAGAAACAATATGCCCATCATGAAAGGTTGTCTTTCCTGATATCCAAAAATAATCAACT
>CALRSN020000231.1:0-5001 GCA_943370865.1 Bordetella parapertussis | reverse complement strand
GGTTTCAAAGCTGTATCCGTCAGTATCAGCGGGAGAGTGAATTACAAGATCGATCCTGTATACAAAGTGGAAGTGCAGGCACAACAGAATATCCTGGATATTTTGGAAACGAATAAAGTGGGTGATGAACTGGTCATCAAGATCAAAGATGGCAAGCGGGTCAAATCACATGAAGATATTACCGTTACTATCAGCGCACCTTTTGCTGATATGGTCAACCTCAGCGGTTCCGGGAATTTCTTTATGACCGGCAGCCTGAGTGCCACTACCTGTAACCTTCGTGTCAGCGGTTCGGGCAGCATCAATGCTGATCATATCAGCTTAACCGATAAACTCACCGCTACTGTCAGCGGATCCGGTGATATCAAAGTAGCGAGTGGTCTTATTAAGGAGCAATCACTCCGGATCAGTGGCAGCGGCAAGATCGATCTGGCAGGCGTGGTGTCGGATAAAGCGGTGACAGAGATCAGCGGCTCCGGTGATATGTGGGTCAACCTCCTGCAAAGCCTGGAAGCCCGGATATCTGGCAGTGGCTCTGTTCATTACAGGGGCACACCGGCCATCACCACGCATATATCAGGTTCCGGCAGAGTACAACCTTTTTGATGGTTGAGTTGGTGGTATGCAGCAAACCCCGGCAACAGCCGGGGTTTTATTTTAAATTAATTTTCAGAAAATATTGAAAATATGGAAAATACGATTATCTTTGAGTTGTCAAAGGGATTGTATCACGCCAACACACTGCTATGAACACCCTCACTTATATCCTCTACCTGCTCATCACCTGGTTTATTACGGTTCATGTGGGTTTTGTTTTCTACCGCAATGGCCGCTTGTATATTCTCCGCTTATTAAAAGGCGATGAAAAGCTGACCGATTTTATCAATAAGGCATTACTGGTTGGGTATTACCTGCTCAACCTGGGCTATGCGGCCCTGATGATCCGTTCCTGGAAAACGATCCACACATGGACAGAAATGCTGGTGAGTATAACCAGTATGACGGGTAAGATCATGCTGACACTGGCGGTGATCCATTTTATAAACATGGCCGTTATCTTTCTTTTCAGTCAAAAGCAAACTCATTCCTTACACCATAAATCATACGATCATGAACAACTCACTTAATTTCATCGCTTATCTTATTTATCTCCCCATTGTTATTGTACTGACCTGGTATGTGGCGCATACCCTTTTCCGCAACAGCCGTGCTTTTATGCTGGATATTTTTCACGGGCGGTCGGATATTGCATTATCCACCAATAAGCTTTTTGAAACCGGCTTTTATTTGCTGAACCTCGGGTTCGCCCTGGTGATCATGGAAGTGACATCCGAAATTTTTGACAGCCGCAGTATGCTGGAGATATTGAGCACCAAGATCGGCGGATTCAGTATCTACCTTGGTATCATGCTTTTCTTTAATCTCTTTTTGTTCTTCCGGGGGCGGAGGGTTTCCAAAGAAAGAGCCAGCCTGGCAGAGGCTTTAAAAAAGATTCCCGGTGCTGCTGAAGTCAAATAATTGGCAGTGTCCGGCCTTTTGGGTCCGTGGTTTGGAGCCGGTTACAGGCTGAAACCACGGACTTTTCATTTCCAGCCTCCCGGCAAGCAATTTTCCGGCTTTTTAACCGTTACAATAGAGTCCAAATCCTGATAAAACCAATATCCGTTCGTATGAACAAGCTATACCACAACGACCAGGCATATATTGCCGACCAATTCCGTTTTGAAGATGAGCATATCAACCAAACAGCCCGTTTGGCCCACTTCAAGATCAGTTCCTACAAACTTTCCCTGGTGAATGCAGCATTTTGCATGAGCCGGCATGAATTGACAGGTATCATTAAAAATACCCTGCTCAATTATAAGGCACCCTCCTCTATACTTTACGACATGGGATTTTTCAGTTCAGAATTCGAGAACTGACACTTTAGCCATTCGTGTAAGCTGCCAGCAGTTTTGTTTTAACTGTTGCTTTTGTTGCATTATTGCAGAACGCATGTTCTATGGCTGCCAGGTTGCAGTCCAGGAAATGCTGTTTTGTCCACTGAAAATATTGTTCCAGCAAATCATACTCACGGGTCAGCGTGGTGTCGGAGATCGTACGGGCATCTGTATTGATACTCATGGAAACACCGGTTTGATAAATTTTATCAGCTGTGTGTTCTTTAATGGTATCAAAAATATTAGTCTGGACATTACTTGTCGGGCAAACTTCTAAGTGAATATTTTTTTCTTTCAGGAAAGCAATTAATTTTTTATCCTCGTAGCTTCTTACCCCATGGCCAATACGGGAAGGATGAAAATGGGCTATTGTTTCCCAGACACTATCGGCATCCCGTGCTTCACCGGCATGTGCCGTGCAGGGAATATTGTTGGCATGAGCATATTCAAAAGCTTTGATGTGCTTACTGATGGGAAACCCGGCTTCATCACCGGCAATATCAAAACCGACTACTACTGTATTTTTAAAAGCTGCTGCCAGCTGCACCGTTTCCATACTTTGTTCTTCTGTGTGATGACGAAGGGTACACAGTATCAAACCAGCCATCACACCTGTTTGCTCAATGGCTTCCGCCGCCGCATCATTGATCGTTTGCACTACTTCGGCCGGGGTTAATCCTTGAGCAATATGCAGCAGCGGGGCAAAGCGAATCTCGGCATAAATAATATGATCTCTTTTCAACTGCTCAAACATATCCAATGTTACTAACCGCAACTGCTCTTTGGTTTGCATCAGCTCAAATCCTTTGATGGCCCGCAGCAGGTAATCTTTCAGGTCGGTGCACTTGGGCGGGGCTACAAAAGATTCCCGGTATTCATCAAAGCTGATGGCCGGGTTGATCTGGCTGACCACCTCGTAACTAAGACTGCAATCCAGGTGCAGGTGCAGTTCTACTTTCGGAAAATTTGCGTAGTTCATAATAAGGAGCTGCAATTTAAGTGCTTAAATGCTTCCAACTTGTACAAACAGCCGGATAATTTATTACTGATAAGGCTTGTGTTTTCCGGAAAGAGGTACTAACTTTAAATAACATTAAGCCCAGCTCCGTTCTTCCAACTACTCCTCTCTGAAACCGGCTTATATCCATTATCGTACATTTTATTGTTACTGTAAATCTCTTACTTACCTACGTATGGTACTGACCAGTAAAGAAGTTTTATAAAGCCGAATCCATCCTTTCCGAAATGCCTCCGAATTAATATCCCTGATCAGCCAGGTTATTATTTAATCATCTAAAACCTGAGGCATGAAAAAAATTTATTTAGCAGTACTTATTGCAGTAGCTGCAATAAATATGCAGGCGCAGGAGAATCCCTGCCCTACGGTAACCGGTATCAGGAAGACCAATGTTGTGAATAATGGCAATGGTACCTGCACCGGAACGATCAGTATGAACATACTGAACGATGTTTCTAATTCCAATCCCAAAAGTGTTCGTGTGGAAGTAATCGCCGGGGGATTTAGCTCCGTTGCAGCAGTTGACCAGTGTTTCCTGGCTTCTACGGTAGCAGGTGGAGCCTCTTACACTACAGATCCTTTCACTATTCCCTGCGGATCTGTTATTACCGTGCGGGTGACCCGCCACACAGCCAGTAATGGTGTTTGCCAGGGAGGCACTTGTGGTAACACGATCATCATCCAGGAGTCACCGTTGCCGGTTGTCTTTGCTTCTTTTACTGCACGCCGCAACGGTGCTGCGGTTCTATTGAACTGGCAAACTTCCAGCGAGCAAAACAATTCCGGGTTTTCTGTTGAACGGTTTGCAAACGGCAGCTGGCAGGAAGTAGGTTATGTTGCTTCGCAGTCACTGGTGGGTAACAGTGATGCCATACTGAGTTACAATTTTACCGATCCTAATACCATCAAAGGAATATCCCAGTACAGGATACGCCAGGTGGACCTTGACGGAAGATCAAAAGCCAGTGATATCCGTATCGTAAGGGGAGAAGGGGTGCTCGGTAAAACCGTGATCTATCCTAATCCGAGTTTGGATGGGAAAGTAAATGTGGTGTTTGAAGATGCTACTACTGTCCGGGATGTGACCGTCGTGGATATGACTGGTAAAGTAGTGAAACAATGGAGAGGGGTTGCTAGCAATAATCTGCAGGTAGAAAACCTGCCGGCAGGTATTTATAGTTTACGGATCATTGCTGTTGAAACCGGTGAGCAGACAGTAGAAAAATTTGTGATCAACAAGCATTGATGCTCAGGGTTTATGTTTCACATACAAAGCAGGTGGGTTACTACCTGCTTTTTTAATGCCCCGGCTTACCGAAACACAATACTGCGCATGATCTTTTTGGCATTGGTCGTATGAGTGAGATTGATATCTAAGGTGGTGAAAGAAACCGTGTACAGCCGTTTCTTATAAAAACAAAACCATTGTATGATCCGGAATTTATGATCATCTGTGCCGGAATAACCGGTATAAATGATCTCGCAGGCTTCTGTGTTATTCCATTGAAAGTAACGTTGTGTTTCCAGTTTAAATTCCCGGAAATTCTTTTTGAGATTATCCGTTACAGAAGGGAAGATGTCCCTGATCTTTGTTTTGGTACCGTAGTTCTCATTTTTGGTAACACTGATATTAACGTTCTCCGCAAACGGGTCACCCGGTCCATCGGAAGGAGAGGTGAGCAGGGTTCTTTTCTTTTCATCCGTGGTTTGTGTCCAGGCAGCAGGATATTTGACGGTGAAATAAGCGGAGTCTTTATAGGTCTTCCATTCCTGTGCGGAGAGTAGTGCAGGTAATACTGCAGCAACAAAAAGATACAAGTACTTATTCATCTTGATTTTTAAAAATGACCGGTTGGTACAGGTAACTTAATTATCCCTGTTCTTTCGTTTTTTCTTTTCTTCCTCGATCATAAAAGTAACCGGTTGTTTCCGGTAGGCTTTCACCATTCTTCCAAACTGCATGGCCGGTTTCCAGGGGGGTGATTTCCGGATGATACGTATCACTTCGGCTTCCATGCCATATCCATGATTACTCAGTGCTTT
>CALRSN020000230.1:0-5004 GCA_943370865.1 Bordetella parapertussis | reverse complement strand
TCTTCTGATTGCTCCACCGCATAACCACCGGCTTTGCTGGCATCAGCAGCACCTTCCACTTCCACGAATTTGGCACCCAAACTCATTACTTCTTCCTTCACCGCAGGTCTTGTATCAAATACTTCTACCACAGCTCCTAATCTTTTTGCAGTGGCAATAGCTTGCAAACCGGCTACCCCTGCACCAAGTATCAACAATTTTGCAGGTGCTATACTTCCTGCTGCGGTCATAAACATGGGAAAATACCGGCCGTAGGCATTGGCGGCCGTTAATACAGCTTTATATCCTGCAATATTGGCTTGTGAACTTAGTACATCCATGGCCTGTGCACGGGTGGTACGGGGCAGCATATCCAACGAAAAAGTAGTTACACCTGCAGCCGCCCATTGCTTCATAGTATCTGCGTTGAATAAAGGCTGGTAAACTCCAATAATGATGGACGAAGGACGATAGACGATGGCAGGCTCCGGTTGGTGGATACCCAATACTATATCTGCGGCCGCCACTTCGTTCCTGCTCTTTATTTGTACTCCGGCCTTTTCATACTCCGCATTACTGCAAAATGCTTTTGCGCCTGCTCCGTCTTCTACGATAACTGTGATTCCTTTTTTGGTGAGAGTAGCTGCGGCTTCAGCCAGTAACGATACTCTTGTTTCGTGGGCTGGTTCTTTTAAAACACCGATCGTCATAATATACCTGGGTTATGGATAGAAAATTGAATTTCTGGTGGCCGTGAAGATATTGATTTTTTGGGGAGCTGCACCGCCTCACATCTTGATTTTCTTCAGCCTGTACCCTGTTATTCATCAACCCTCAGAAACGGATGCTGAAATGCTGTTTTTCGTGAAATTCCTCCCTGAAAAATACGATCCCGATGAAAAAAAGATCAACAGAACAACGTACCGCAGGATGATTCCGGATGGTGCCCCAGGCCTCTTCCATTTCAGGGCTCCAGTGAATATCGTCAAATATTAAAATACTGTCGTTATGTGTGATGGGCAGCAACTGCTGAAAGTATCGTTCGGTGGGCTCCCGGCGGTGATTGCCGTCAATAAAACAGCAATCAACTGACCCCAGATCTTGGGCCACGGGTGCTAATATGTCGTCAAAATTTCCTTCCATGACGGAGATATTCTGCAAACCCAAAGCCGTAAAATTCTTTCGGGCAACAGCAGCAACTTCCCTGGCTCCTTCCATGGTTGTTACCATAGCAGCAGGATTACCCAAAGACAGGTAGGAAGAGGTAATGCCCAATGATGTTCCCAGCTCAAGTATTGTCCGGGGCTGATAATATTTTACCATCCGGAAAAGCAGCTGGCCGAATTTCTTTGGCTTGGCGGCATTCTTTGCAATGGAAGATATTGTTCGAAGATTTGATTTATCGGTTATGGAACCGGCCCCAAAATCTTCAATGGTTAAAACAGTATGATCGTTGCGTAATTGTTTTCTTAGCAATTCAATACTGTTATAATCCGCATATGCTGTTTTGTCATTCAGTACCTTGGTAATAAAACTAAAAATAAAAGGAGAATGAGTGCCATGTCCTTTACTGTTGGAGGCAGTACAATACCAGGAAATATATTTCTGTATAAGACGGGCTTTTGAATACATGATCAGCAAACTACGGGAATCATCAGCGCATTTTAAAATTAGCGAACTGAAAAATCAAAATCTTTCCCAGGTTTGAAAAGAGTGATTAAACGCATTTTTCTCATCGGCTTCATAATTCTTCTGGCTGACCAGCTTCCAGTTTCCCGGATCAATGGAAGGAAAATAGGTATCAGCATCAGGTTCGGCTTCCACTCTTGTGAGATAGATCCGGTCAGCTTTATCGAATAACATTTTATAGATCTCCCCACCACCGATTATCATTACTTCCTTAGCATCTGTTTCTTTAGCCAGGAAAATGGCATCGTCAATATTAGCAACTGTAACAGTACCCTCCACAGCCCAACCCGCCTGCCGGGTGATCACAATGTTTTTCCTTCCTGCTAAAGGTTTACCTAATGAATCAAATGTTTTTCTTCCCATCACCACCGGCATGCCCCAGGTCACATTTTTGAAATGCTTCATGTCATTCGGTAAATGCCAGGGCATTTTTCCTTCTTTACCAATGGCATTATTGGAGGCTGCTGCAACAACAAGTGATATGATCATAACTACGATTTATGAAGTAAGTATATATCGAAAGACCTTTCGGTTTCATACTTCTTACTTCAGATTTCTGACTTATACAGCCACAGGTGCTTTAATAGCCGGGTGCGACTGGTAATTCTCCAGTGTAAAATCTTCAAACTTGAAATCAAAGATGTTTTTTACCGCCGGGTTGAGTTTCATGGTTGGCAATGCAAATGGCTCACGACCCAGTTGCAGGTTCACCTGCTCCATATGATTACTGTAAATATGCACATCACCAAACGTATGAATAAATTCCCCCGGTTGCAGGTCACATACCTGTGCGATCATCATGGTTAATAAAGCATAGGATGCAATATTAAAAGGGACACCCAAAAAAACATCTGCACTTCTTTGGTATAACTGGCAGCTCAGCTTGCCCTCTGCCACATAAAACTGGAACATATTATGACAGGGCATCAATGCCATTTCGGGCAGGTCGGCCACATTCCAGGCACTCACGATCAGCCTGCGGCTATCCGGGTTCTTTTTGATCTGCTCTATCACCTCACTAATCTGGTCCACCACTTTTCCATCCTTTCCCTCCCAGCTTCTCCATTGTTTGCCATATACAGGCCCGAGTTCTCCATTATCATCCGCCCATTCATCCCAGATACGAACCCCGTTCTCTTTCAGGTAAGCAATATTTGTTTCCCCTTTCAGGAACCAGAGTAATTCATGAATGATACTTTTCAGGTGCACTTTTTTAGTGGTCACCAACGGGAATCCTTTGGCCAGGTCAAACCGTAGCTGGTAGCCAAAGCAGCTTTGTGTACCAGTACCGGTACGGTCACTTTTATGAACACCGTTTTCCTGTATATGCCGGAGCAGGTCAAGGTATTGTTGCATGGCTGCAAGTTAGGAAGAAAGCTGGCAGGTATAACCATAAGTAAGCGGTTGTGGGGAAACTGTGAATTGATAAAATGCAGCAGGCGGGTTGATAAGAATCAGCGAAAATATTGGATTACATAGGTACATTGAGCTATGACCAATAACAAGAAACTATATATCCAGCTGGGAAACTTGTTTTATGCCATTGCTGCTGCCGACTCTCATATCAGGCCCGAAGAAAAAAAGACCCTGAATGATGAAATAGAATTTGCCTGGAAACATTATGATGAAAGTACCGACCGGTTTGGCTCTGAAAGGGCCTTCCTGATACAGTTTGAATTTGATACCCTGGAAGAACAGTTTACGAGTGCAGATGAAGCGTTTAAGCTCTTTGTGCAGTTCTTCAAAGATTATAAAGACCAGATTGATATCATTACCCGGAGAAGGATCTTCAACAGTGCCCGTCATATTGCAGAAAGCACCCGCAGGATCAATCATTTTGAACTCCACTACCTTATAAAACTCAAAGAGATGATGGATATCTGATGATCTATTTTCCCGTCCTTCTTGCTAATTCTTTACTGATCAGTCCAAGCTCCCGCCCTGTCTGTCCCTTTACTGAAGTGTTTTCTTCGGCCCGGCGCATCAGGTACGGAATTACATCTTTGATCGGCCCAAAAGGAAGGTATTTGCTGACACCACAACCGGCATTGGCAAGGTTAAAAGTGATATTATCACTCATCCCAAACAACTGGCTCCAGTGCACATGGGGATGATCCAGCGGCAATCCCTTTTGCTGCAGTAATTGTGTGGCATATAAATTACTGTATTCATTGTGTGAAGCCACGATCAGGGCAATCCGGTCAATATGTTCAATACAAAAAGCGACCCCTGCATTATAATCTTTATCTGTACTTTCTTTATCGGGTTGTATGGGTGAAGGATATCCTTTTTCTGCTGCCCTCTTTCTTTCATTCTCCATATAAGCTCCCCTCACCAGCTTGGCACCAAGAATAAAGTTTCTTTCTACCGCAGCTTCGTAACTATCCTTCAGAAATTGCAGCCTGTCGTGACGGTAATGCTGCAGTGTGTTATACACCACGCATTTTTGTTTATTAAACGTATCCATCATCAGGATGGTTACTGCATCAACGGGGTCCTGTATCCATGTTTCTTCGGCATCAATGAGTACTCCCACATTTTTTTCTTTGGCGGCTTCGCAAACCCGCATCACACGATGCCTTACACGATGCCATTCTTCCTTTTCTGCTGCAGGCAACAGGTCAACGGCGCTCAAAAAACGTTTCATTAGTGTACCCTGCCCCTGGTGCATCAGTGTATCCAGCTTTTCCAGCAATGCAAACCGGGCAAACCCCGTCACCTTTACACTCATAAAAGGAATATTGGGCTGGGTGGATGCATAATTGATAACCCGGATAAATTCTTCACAGGCATGATCAAAATTGGCTTCACCTTCTTTTCCTTCCACCCCATAATCCAATATCACCTGTACATGGTATTTACCAAGCATTTTGGCCACCGTCGCTGTTTGTTCCAGCGTTTCTCCCCCGACAAATTGAGTAAAGATGGTCTTACGGATCAATCCTTTTACAGGTAATCCTGCATTGATCGCCCAGGGGGTGAGTTTAGTGGCCATTTTAACCAGCCAGGGCTTACCCATTAACGAAAAAAGAAAACGGGCTTTTTTAAGTTGCTGATCGGTTTTATAATCGAAGGCAAGGGCCGTGTTATCGAATGATATAGGAGTCTGATTTTGCATGGCAGCATTTTTAGCTGGGCAAAGGTAGTAGAAAGCTCCTGATGATAAAATGACTGGCCGGGCAAAAGATTATGATTTCTAAGGGTCTGCTCTTAGTACATCAAATGGCCTGATGATTGAACGGCTGCAGTACCATTTCACTCACCACCCCGCTGACCGGCTGCTGGCAAAGGAACCAGATGGCTTTGGCTGCTTCATCCGCCTGTATCATTTTATCC
>CALRSN020000229.1:0-5009 GCA_943370865.1 Bordetella parapertussis | reverse complement strand
CTCGATATTCACCGCCAATGTATTAACAGTTACAGGATCTGTACCAGGCAGGTTCAGGTAATTACCTGATGTATCAATTTCATATTTGAATTTACGCCACTGGTTACGGATCAGTTCCAGTTTACCGAAACGCATTACAACGGAGTCATCAAAACCCGTCACAAACATCCGGATGAAACGGATGGATTTGAAATCGGGAATATTACCCACTTTCACCTGGTATTGAGAAACAGGAATACGGAAGAGATACCAATCTTCATCGCGGCTTGTTCCATCCGCCAGCGATACGGTAACCCTTCTTTTATCGGTGATAAAATTTGTGCCGGGCAGCATATTCGGCTGGATATCCACTTTATACTGAAAGTACTCTTCCACTTCATTCAAAGTATTATCCCGGTTCAGTTCTTCTGCATCGGGATATTGTGTGAAAGCGTTTATGAACTGGCTGTTGTTATTCGACACCGGTGAATTACCATGCGGGTTATTAATATTCTTATAACGGCCGAGTATGCCGGTGCCAGATGCATCAAAACTTTCATCCCGGTAAGGTTTGAAATTATCAGCAGAAGGATCTGGTGCTGCATTTTGATAGGCCTGTGAGTTGGCGCCAAAATTGGCCTGCAGGTTATTCAGGTAATTTAAGAATTTCGCTTTCTCTTCATCATCTGTCAATCCATCAAAACCTACATCCTGGAATTGGCGGTCTTCCGGGTTATTGCTGAAAGCATTGGTAACCTGTAAAGGATTGGAAGGCACTTTTCCCCAGGTGGTGTTATTATCCACTGGGGATGGAATGGTTGGTGTAGGTAACCCATTTTCGTAAAAGCGTTTCCCGTCTTTCAGAATATCTTCTGAAATATTACCGAGGTTGAAATACAACCGGCCGGTATTACTCGGGTTAGCTGTATTCTTTATGAAGGGATCCTGTAACCAGAATTCTATATATTCAATATTGCCGGTTTCAAAATCGATCTGGTCAATATTCCGCATCAGGCCGCCCCATGAACCTCTCGGGTTGGTGAGCTGGCCCTGTGCATTGAATCTTGTATTCCGGCTTTCAAAATTATAAGGCCCTTTATCTTTTGGGTAAAAAGCAAGGTCAAACGTGGTCAGTAATCCCTGGCCAAAATCCAAACTTCTTTTGGGGAAAATTTCCTGCTGCAATACCTGTCTTGTTTCAGGTTTTGATAATTCGGCCAGGTTGTTCCGCAACGGGTTGCTGGAGTTTCTTTTTTCCTGCAATACCGGTTCAATATTATACCAGGCCAATTTTGCCCTATTAAAACCACTTCCTGAATCGTTGGATAAAGCAGATTCAGGAAACAAAGGAGCAGAGCCATTGTCATTATTATTTCCTTGTGGAATAGAAGCCAGTGACCAGTTGATTAATGGGAACCGGAGATCAATGGCAGCACGGGTGCCTTCAAAGTCATCTATATAAGAAAGACCACCTTTATCATTCTTATTCGCATTGATCTGCTTGGGGTGACCCGGTTTCAGGAAAGCCCCTTCTGCATAAGCAGTGATAGAAGACATCGCCTTCGTGGAATAGAATGGTAATTTATCCAGCCATTTCGTTAAGCGGGGTATATCACTTTTATAATCCACATCCATTCCATACATGGTATTGCGGACAGGATCTTCCCCATACGATTGTTTGAGGAAGAAAGGTCTTTCACCCAGTTTGGCAATTGTACCACCAATGGTCAGCTTTTTACTGGCCAGGTAATCCAAGCGCAGACCCATATAATTCTTTTGCTGCAAACCAAAAGCCGCCTGGTTCTCAAATTGGATATTCACCGGTACACCGGATGCAATGATGGCCTGGTTCACCACTCTCAATGTACCGAGGTCATAATTGATCTCGTAATCCACGTTCTCCTGTAAAGTTTGTCCGCCAGCTGTTACTGTTACAGAGCCTCTTGGAATATTATAGCCTAACTGGTAATCACCATTAGCACCGCTTGTTTTGGAGCGGCCACTTATTTTGAAACGGTTCAGGTTGGCAAAGGTTTGTGCAATGGCTTTGATGGTATCATACAATGGATAGAAAAGATAACGGTCCCTTTGTGCCTGCGTGCCATACACATAATCCAGGTCACGACCGAAAGGTTCCAGTACCGGGAATACGATCCGGCTCTGGGAAGATATTACCGTGAACCCTTCCACAAAGTCAAACTTACCATCCGGCTGCGGGTCGTTCTGGTTATTCAGCCGGTCAAGGTTCAGCTGAGTGATCAACGGCTGGTATTGAAAATTGGTCAGTACATCAGCAGTCGGTAAATATCTTTTTTCGCCGAGGCTTGGCTCTTCGTATAATACATCTAATGTAAAATCCTGTCTTTCCAGCTGGCCATAACCAACCGAATAAACGTTCTTCATCATCAGGTCCCAGATCGGGAGATTGGTCCGCTGTGATGTTGCTTTTAATAATTTCAGGAACAAGACCCGTTGTGAAGTACCGGTTGTATCCGGCGGCACATCTTGTGAAAATTCTCCCACCTGGTACACACGGCCCCTGAATGTATATTGGAACGCCACACCCAGCACTTCATCAGGTTGCAAGGGCTGGTTCAACGAAACGAAACCTATTCTTGGGTTATAATAATAATCAGTCGCTAATAATTTACGGGCAAATGTTTTTTCAAAATCCTGTACCGGTTGCAGGTTAAAACCTCCTCCTGTCAAAATACTCTGCACCTGTGAAGAATTACGGGCATTGGGATTTGCCAGTATCGATGGATAAAGATTGTTGGCGTTGTTAAATGGTTTTACATCAGTATTACCATTGGCCCAGGGACCGAAAGGAGTTGTTTCGCCCAGGTCCATCAGTGCCACAACATCTCTTGTATCAGTAGTGCTTCCGTTCCGGTTCGTTACCCATACTTCCATTTTTAAGATCTGGATCTCGGAATTAACGATCGGTAATTGTTGCATCGCCGTATTGAAATTACTCCTGAAGTATTGTGATAACAGGAAGTGACGGTTCTCATCGTACTCATCTGCTTTCAGGGTAAAACTTTGTGAAGCTGTTCCACCCTGCAATCCTAATGATTGCCGTTGTGAACGCTGGTTGGCTAATACACCGGTAACGAATAGTTTACCAAATTGTAATTGTGTTTTTACCCCGAACAGGGATTGAGCACCGGGTATCAGGGTGCTCTTGGTAGTAAAGTTGACCACACCGGCCTGGAAAAGGCGGAGTATTTCATCGCCCTTGGCCTGGTAATCTAATTTGATCTGGTTCTCAAAATCAAAATTGGCTAAAGTATTATAGTTGATTGGCAGTTTCAGTTTGTCGCCGATATTGGCATCCATCTGTAGCTGCGAGTTCATGTTAAAATCAAACATGCCGTTGTTCCTGGCCCTTTCCGGCAAAGTGGGGTTCTTGATCACCTGGCCATTATAACCCGCCAGGATATCTACATAACCAGAGGGGCGAATATCTATCTTTCCATTTCCAACAATCCGGTTGAACCAGTCGCCTGAAACTTTGAATACGGGTCTTGTCATCCGGCGGTTCATATTCGCCAGCAGGTTAGCCCTCTTTTTAAAATAGTCTTCTTCGTCTTTTTTGCCCTGCATGCGGACAAATTCTTCCATGGTAAAGGAAGTGGGTGTGCGGTAATACTGGCTCCCTATCTTTTCAACGATATAATATTGCTTGGTCACCGGGTCATACTCCACTGTTTTTTTCAGGTAAGAAGTATCCCTCAGATCAAGGGTATTGCGGTTGGGATAGGTATAAGGATCACCTCTTCTGTCTTTGAGCGGGAATTTGAGCGAATCGCCGGGCTGTTGCTGCTGATTATTTTGGAAATAACGGGCACTTGCCTCCTCAGAAAAGGCAAACAACATGGCTATAGATACCAATGTACGGAAGATATGAGCAGTCTTAAGGTTCAATGTCTCTTAATCAATTAGTTTCCAGAAATATTCATTGGATATCAGATGGTACGAAGTGCTTTCTTGATCAGCTCCTCAACGGAAAGATGGGGATCTGCGGTCAGCGTCTTTTGAACAGCCAGTTCAGCAGCTTGCCTGCTGATGCCCAATGCCGTCAGAGCATTTAACGCATCTGTATGCAAAGTATTGTTTTTCATGGGTGAAATATTTGATTCTACAGGCTGTTTGGCCAGCTTATCCCGCAGCTCTACCACCATCCGTTCGGCTGTTTTTTTACCAATGCCTTTAATGCCTTCGAGGGTCTTTGTATCACCCAAAACGATAGCCCGGGCCAGCTCGTCAGGTTTCATATACGACAGCATCACCCTGGCGGTTGAAGCACCAATACCTGACACGGCGATCAACTGCTGGAACATCTCCTTTTCTGCCAGGTCAAAAAAACCATACAGGATATGGGCATCTTCCCGGATCAGGAGGCTGGTATGCAGAATTCCTTTTTCCAGTCCCTGTATTTTTGAATAGGTATTCAGGCTGATCTGCACTTCATACCCTACCCCCTGCACCTCCACATGGACAACAGCGGGACTTTTATGCACAAAATCGCCTTTCAGGTAAGCTATCATGGCTGCGAAAATAAGGAATTGGGTATTGGTAATCAGTAACAGGGACAAGGTTTCCTCAATTCCATCCTACCACTTACCTTTGAGCACTTTTACTGGTAAAATTCAATCCCGCTATGAGTAAAAAAATAACAGCCGCAATCACCGCAGTTGGCGGCTATGTTCCCGAAGACAAGCTGACAAACTTCGACCTGGAGAAAATGGTGGAGACCAATGACGAATGGATCCGCACCCGCACCGGCATTTCTGAAAGAAGGATACTGAAGGGTGAAGGAAAAGCCACGTCGGATATGGTGGTGCCAGCCGTGAGACAACTTTGTGAGAAAAGAGGTATCAGCCCCGAAGAGATCGATTGCCTGATCGTCGGTACAGTTACGCCGGATATGGTCTTTCCTTCCACCGCTAATATTGCCTGTGATAAACTGGGTGCCAAAAATGCCTGGGGCTTTGATGTATCAGCTGCCTGTTCGGGGTTTTTATATT
>CALRSN020000228.1:0-5012 GCA_943370865.1 Bordetella parapertussis | reverse complement strand
ATCATCCGTATTAACAAAGGGCAGCAAATTTCCAGGCAGGGCTTCCTGCACTCCTTGGTCAATTCACTCTATAATAGAACAACGCTTGAATTTAACCGGGGCACTTTCCGGGTAAAAGGTGACACTGTTGACATCAACCTCCCCTATGTTGATTATGGATACAGGATTACCTTCTTTGGGGATGAGATCGAAGAAATTGAAAGCATAGAAGTCATCACCGGGAAAAGGATTGGGAAAATGGAAAATGCCGCCATCTTTCCTGCTAATTTGTATGTAGCCCCAAAGGATATCATGCAACAGGTGATCTACGAGATACAAGACGAAATGACGGCCCAGGTAGAATATTTCAAGAATACCGGGAAATTCATCGAAGCGCAGCGGCTGAAAGAAAGAGTGGAATATGATCTTGAAATGATCAAAGAACTGGGTTATTGCAGTGGTATTGAAAACTACTCCCGGTTTTTTGACCGCAGAAGACCCGGTACCCGGCCATTCTGTTTATTGGATTATTTCCCCAAAGACTTCCTGATGGTCATTGATGAAAGCCACCAGACTATCCCCCAGGTAAGTGGGATGTATGGTGGCGACAGGAGCCGGAAACTCATATTGGTTGACTATGGCTTCCGTTTACCCTCTGCCTTAGATAACCGTCCGCTGAATTTTCATGAATTTGACTCCTTATTAAACCAGACCATTTTTGTTTCTGCCACGCCGGATGATTTTGAGTTAGAAAAAACAGGTGGAGTGGTGGTGGAGCAGGTCGTTCGCCCAACAGGACTGCTTGATCCTCCCATACAGATCCGGCCCAGCGTAAACCAGATCGATGATTTGTTGGATGAGATTGATAAAACAGTGAAGAAAGGAGACAGGGTATTGGTCACTACTTTGACAAAAAGGATGGCTGAAGAGATGGACAAATACCTTCACCGGATCAATATCAAATCAAAATATATCCACAGCGAGGTGGATACATTGGAACGGGTGGAAATTCTCCGGGAATTAAGATTAGGCACCATCGACGTATTAGTGGGTGTAAACCTGTTACGGGAAGGATTGGATCTGCCGGAAGTTTCTTTGGTGGCCATACTGGACGCAGATAAAGAAGGTTTTCTAAGGAATGAAAAATCACTGACACAGACTGCGGGGCGGGCAGCCAGGAATGTAGATGGCTTTGTTATTTTCTATGCAGATAAAATGACAGAGAGTATGCAGAAAACAATAGATGAAACAAACCGACGCCGTGAAAAGCAGGTAGCTTATAATATTGAACATAATATCACCCCCAGAACCGTAAAGAAAAGTAAGGAGCAGGTATTTGCACAAACTTCGGTTCTTGATATCAAAGGATATGATCCTGCCAATCCTTATGCTATTGCCCCGGATGAAGATCTTGTTACGATTGCCGCGGAAGAGCAAACAGAGTATAAAACAATACCACAAGCTGAAAAAGCTATTCAAAAAATTAAAAAGGAAATGGAGAAAGCCGCACGGGATCTTGACTTTATGGAAGCTGCCCGCCTTCGTGATGAGATGTTTTCCCTGCAGAAAAAACTGGAAGAGATGAAAAAATAACGATTCGTAGTTTTACGAAAGACCTTAAAGTAATTCTTCTCTATTTTAACAAATACCATCATCCAATTCTTGCACATCGTACTACGGGGGTCTATCTTAGCCTTAGAGAAACCGAATAATCCAATAATTGTAAAAACCGAATAAATCCAATATTTATGAAAAGACGTGTCCGCAAAATCGTAAACTTTTTTGCCTTCAACCTCCTGTTCTTCGCTTTATACCTGAATTTTATTCATAAAGATAAAGTGGCCGTTGCTGACCCCGGAGCTCAACGTAATGTTGCTGCTTTCAGCGGTACTGTACTGGTAGAAAACCCTTCAGAATACCTGAACAAGAATACCGTTACAGCTCAGCCTGCTATTAAGAATGAGGAAGACAATACGGTGAATTAAGTTTTTTCTCTACATAAGTCTCTTAAGCAAAGCAGTTAGTTTATACAATACACCCCGCCGTTCCCGGCGGGGTATTTGTGCTTTGTACCCGTCATAGCTGCTGAAAACATTAACTTAGCAGCATGGCAAAAAAAGTATTCCTGCTCGACGCTTTTGCGCTGGTGTTCCGTGCATATTATGCACTGATAAGAAATCCCCGTCTTACTTCAAAAGGCAAGAACACCAACGCCCAGTTTGGGTTTACCAATGCACTGGTTGACCTGATCAAAAATCAAAATCCTTCCCATATGGCGGTTTGCTTTGATACCGCCGCCCCTACCGAACGGCATACGGATTTTGAAGATTATAAGGCCAACCGGCAGGAAGCACCCGAGGATATACTGGCTGCCATCCCTGATATAAAAGCTATCATCCGCGGGTTTAATATCCCGGTAGTTGAACTGGATGGTTATGAAGCAGATGATGTGGTGGGAACCCTGAGTAAACAAGCTGAAAAAGCCGGTTACGAAGTATATATGGTTACTCCGGATAAAGACTATGGCCAGTTGGTATCTGAAAAAATAAAAATATACAAACCTGGCTACCAGGGTGGTGATGCTGAAATACTGGGGCCCGAAGAAGTATGTGCAAAATGGAATATCAAGGAGGTATCGCAGGTCATAGATATTCTTGGGCTGATGGGTGATGCGGTAGATAATATACCCGGTATTCCGGGTGTGGGTGAAAAGACCGCAGCAAAATTATTAGCAGAATACGGCACCCTGGAAAACGCCTTAGCCAATGCAGATAATATCAAAGGCGCCCTAGGTGAAAAAGTCAGAAAAGGAAAAGAGTCAGCGATCTTATCTAAAAAATTAGCCACCATTATTACTAACGTACCGGTGGAGTTTCACGAAGAGGATTTTAAGCTGAAAGACTGGGATAAAGAAAAATTAAAAGAGGTATTTGGTGAGCTTGAATTTAAAACATTGGGTAAGCGATTACTAGGTGATGATTTTTCTTTATCAACTCCCTCAAAAGGTGTGGTCGATAAAGAAATACCCCAGGGTGTGCAAACCGACCTGTTTGGGAATATTGTAGAGCTGGTTAAAAGTGAAAGTAAAGATCAATCCATTGTTGACGATGACGATGATACAAGAGATGGATTAACTGTTGATAAAAATATTACTAACACACCTCATAAATATGAAGCGGTCGAAGGTGATTCGGCCATAAAAAAATTAGTAGCTGAATTAAAGAAGCATACAGAGATCTGCTTTGATACAGAAACAACCGGCATTGATGCTAACGATGCTGAACTGGTAGGTCTTAGCTTTTCGGTAACACCCGGTGAAGGTTATTATGTACCCTGTCCGGCTGACCAGGAGCAAACAAAAGCTATACTCGATCATTTTTCCCCACTCTTTGCGGATAAGAAAAAAATATGGATTGGGCAGAATACCAAGTATGACCTGTTGCTGTTAAAATGGTATGGAATAGAAATAGCCGGTGATCTTTTCGATACGATGCTTGCACATTATGTGATTGAACCTGACGGTAAAAGAAGTATGGACCTGCTGAGTGCCAAATACCTGGGGTATGAGCCGGTGCATATTGAAGAACTGATCGGCAAAAAAGGCAAGACCCAGGGTAATATGCGGGATGTGGAACTGGAAAAGATAAAAGAATATGCTGCAGAAGATGCAGATATTACCCTGCAGTTGAAAAATGTATTTACCCCGCTTCTCAAAAAAAGAGAAGTAGAAAAAGTTTTCAACGAAGTAGAGAATCCATTAGTAAAGGTATTGGTGGATATGGAATATGAAGGGATCAAAGTGGATGTTGATTTCCTAGGTGATTACTCAAAAGAGCTGGAAAAGGATGCAAAAAAAGCTGAAGAGAGTGTGTATAAACAGGCTGGCGTACGTTTTAACCTGGCTTCCCCAAAACAACTCGGTGAAGTACTGTTTGATAAACTAAAACTGGACCCTTCTGCCAAGAAAACAAAAACCGGGCAATACCAGACCGGCGAGGATGTATTATTGAAACTTGCAGCTAAAGGTCACCAGATCGTGGATGATATTTTAGCATTTCGTGAACTAACCAAGCTGAAATCAACCTATGTTGATTCCTTACCGGAGCTGATCAATAAAAAAACAGGAAGAGTTCATACTACTTACGGCCAGGCTGTGGCCGTCACCGGCAGGCTGGCCAGTAATAATCCCAACCTGCAGAATATACCGGTAAGAACGGACCGGGGCAGGGAGATCAGGAAGGCCTTTATTCCCAGGGACAGTAAGCATATTTTACTATCTGCTGACTATTCTCAAATTGAATTAAGAATTGTGGCTGCTATCAGTGGTGATACCAACATGTGTGAAGCTTTCCGGAAAGGAACAGATATTCATACTGCCACAGCGGCACGGGTGTACAATATTCCGGAGGCAGAGGTAACTAAAGAAATGCGCTACAAAGCCAAAAGTGTAAACTTTGGTATCATTTACGGGCAGGGAGCTTTTGGTCTTGCTGATAACTTAGGTATATCAAGAACAGAAGCCAAAGAGATCATTGATAACTATAAAAAAGAGTTTCCCGGTATTCAAAAGTACATGGATGATACGATCAATTTTGCCCGGGAGCATGGATATGTGCAAACACTGATGGGAAGAAAGCGTTGGTTAAAGGATATTAATTCAGCCAATTTTACGGTTCGTGGTTTTGCAGAACGAAATGCGATCAACTCACCTATCCAGGGCACTGCAGCCGATATGATTAAATTAGCCATGCAAAAAGTGCATGCCGCCATGAAAAAAGAAAAAATGCAAAGCCGGATGATCCTGCAGGTGCACGATGAGTTGGTTTTTGATGCATTGAAATCAGAAGCAAAAGAATTGAAGCCCCTGATCATTGAGAATATGCAGATCGCATTGTCGTTGCCGTATGATGTTCCGGTTATTGCAGAATGCGGACAGGGGAATAACTGGCTTGAAGCACATTAATCTCCAAACATGAATTGGTCACTTTATTTTAAGGATGTACAAATAATCGGCAGCCGCTATTTACTGATTG
>CALRSN020000227.1:0-5016 GCA_943370865.1 Bordetella parapertussis | reverse complement strand
TTAAAGCGGCTGCTGGGTCATCAATGGCGATACTGGTGCCTACAAATAAATAAGCGGCCATAAAGATCAATGGTAATAAAGGAAAGAGCTTCATTTTATAAATACCGGTTCCATCCAGGTGCTTTGTTTTTTTCCGGAACCAGAAAATGGTAGCACTGCTCAGTACCATTCCGAAACAATCAAGGAAAATCGTAAAGCTCAATATCTTTTCAAACTCCTGGGCAAAGAAAAGGATCACAATACATATGGCGGCAAAAATGGTAAGGGAGAACGTCAGCACATTTGTCTTTTCATTTTGCTTTGCAAAAATCTTCGGCAGACTGCCGTCTTCACCCATAGCATACATCACCCGGGGATTACTCATCAGCAAACCATTCACATAAGCCAGTACGCCGAGGAAAAGAAAGGCAGAGAAAACAATCGCCCCTTTTTCGCCAAATATTTTATCGATCACGACATAGGCCACTTCCCTTTCTCCTTTCATCCGTTCAAAACCCACCACATTATAGTAACTGAGGTTTGCCAGTAAATAAAGTATGATGATCACTGCAATACCGATAAAAATTCCCCGGGGGATATTTTTAGCAGGTTTTTCCACTTCATTGCCAAAGTTGATCGTCTGCTGGTAACCCCCATAGGTAAATGAAACAGCAATCAGGCTGATGCCGAGACTTTTTATCCAGTCCATCGTACTGAATGATGAAGCAGCAGGTTCTTGTAACGTTGTCTGCACAGCATACTGATCCGGGAAGAACAAAGCAGCAATCAGGACCAGCAACATGGTGATCTTTATGATCATGAGAATATTCTGCGCCCTGGAACTCATCTTTAGTCCCTGTAGGTTGATCACATAAAAGATGAGAATGGCCACACAGCTTAATAAGGCCTTATGAATATCTGTCCATTCACCTGGAAATAATTTCAAAATATATCCACTGCCAATCAGTGCCACACCGCTCAAACTGGCAGCATTACTAACCAGGATCAGGCAATTGATCGCAAAAGCAATACTGGGATGGTAGGCTTTGGCAAATACTTTATAATATCCCCCGGTGACCGGGTAACGGCTTCCAATTTCTGCGTAGGTTAATGCGCCGCATAATGCTACCAACCCACCAATGATCCAGGCACTGAAGTAAACCGAAGGATTCAATGCATCTTTGGCACTGGTAGCAGCGGTTCTGAATATACCCATACCGATCACCAACCCGATGACGATCATCGTGAAGGAAAAGAGTCCTAACTTATTCTTTGATCTCATGGTTTGAAGATACAAAGAAAACCTTCTAACTTAGCGCAGCCATTAATGATCCATGCTATGAGAAAAGCCAGTACTATTTTTTATTTCCTGTTATTATTTATTCCTTCTTTTTCCAATGCCCAGGTAGCCGACAGCACCCAGGTGCTGGACAGTGTTACGGTAAAAGCTTTTGAACAAAATAACAGCCCGAAATTTTCTATCTCTACTGTCAGGTTTATTGAAGTTAATAACGGCGACAGGTATGTTAAAACATCATTATTAAGCGGCCTCAATACTGTTGCAGGTGTAAGGATGGAAGAACGTTCTCCAGGAAGTTACCGGATTAATATTCGTGGCAGCTCTCTCCGATCACCATTTGGCGTCAGAAATGTAAAAGTATATTGGAACGACATTCCTGTTACCGACCCTGGTGGTAACACCTATTTTAACCAGTTTGCATATAATAATTTCTCTTCTCTTGAAGTGGTAAAAGGACCTGCCGGCAGTATGTATGGAGCCGGAACTGGTGGATTAATTTTAATGCACACACTGGATCGCTGGCAACCCGGCGCCAGCCTTGAATATATTACCGGCAGCTATGGGTTGCATAATGTTTTTACCTCTGCCCGGTTCGGGTCAAAAGAAAATAAGAATCAGCTTACCTATGCACATAATCAAACAGACGGATTTCGTGTACAGACAAAAATGCGGCGTGATAATTTTACATGGCAATCACAACTGAACGTTTCAGCAAAACAACAACTGACTGCCTCTGTTCTCTTAACTGATATGTACTACGAAACCCCCGGCGCATTGACTGCTGCCGAATTCCTGGCTGATCCCAAAGCGGCAAGGCCAGCTGGGGGCGGTTTCCCGAGTGCTGTTAATGCGCAGGCTGCCATTTTTCAAAAAAATATAACCGCCGGTCTGACAAGTACCTATTCAATTAATTCTTTATTCAAAAATACTACAACCATCTATGGCACCTTTAACCAGGTAAAGAATGCAGCTATCCGTAATTATGAAAGAAGGAATGAGCCAGGCTTTGGTACAAGAACAGTTTTTACATATAAAAAAATGTTTGAAAAAAGCTATACCGGAGAAAAAGAAAGCAACCTCCAGCTTACAACAGGAGGAGAGCTACAGCAAGGTTTTTTTAATACACAGGTTTCTAAAAACAGGAATGGTAACCCTGACACCCTTCAAACAAATGATGATATTAACTATACAACTTATATCATTTTTGCACAAGGAGATTTACAGTTGAAAGAAAGCTGGTTCCTACATGCTGGTATTAGTCTTAATAAGACGGAAGTTGTCTTTTCAAGACTTAGCTCCTATCCTGTTTTAAAGCAAGGCAGATCATACAAAAACGAGTTAGCTCCAAGGTTTGTGTTAAAAAAGGTTTTCGAGGATGACTTTTCAATACGAGCCATAGTATCAAGAGGTTTTTCTCCTCCCACAATTGCAGAGCTATTACCATCCACCGGTGTAATTAGCACTGAACTTGAAGCAGAAAATGGTTGGAATTTTGAATTAACTACAAGTAAGAAATTCTTAAAAAAAAGGTTGTTTGCAGAAGTAACAAGCTTTTATTTTAAGTTAAATAATGCACTGGTACAGCGCAGGGATATTTCCGGAGCGGATTATTTCGTAAATGCCGGCGATGTACAACAAAAAGGGATTGAATTGCATACTGATTATCTATTTGTAAATAATCGAACCAATTTTATTGATTACTATAATCTTCGTGCAGACTATACTTATAATCATTTCAGGTATGGAAGCTTTGTAAGAGTAACGTCAGATTTTTCTGGCAAAACAGTGCCTTCTGTGCCGACCAGTACTCTTTCGATACTTGCAGACATACAATTTAAACCCGGGTATTACACTTCATTTACATGGTATAGTGCTTCGAAAATATTTCTGAATGATGCTAATACCGCTGTTGCTGATCCCTACAAACTCCTGGGGATAAGGCTAGGATGGAGAAAAACTACTACAAAAAAATATAAACTTAATTTTTATGCCGGTATTGACAACCTACTGGATGAAAGTTACAGCCTCGGCAATGATATCAATGCTGCCGGGAATCGTTTCTATAATGCTGCACCCCGCCGTAATTATTATGCCGGTATTGCAATTCAGTGGATCAAACAAAAAAAGTAAGGTTCACTGATGAGCTAATACTTTACCACCGGGCAATCGAAAGTATTCCGCTTACCTATCCGGTAAACAGCACCTATTGTAATCGTATGATAATGGTCATTACGGGCAGGATTGGCCGCCTGGCTAAATCCATCCAGGTAATCCGTAAAACTCATCCGGTAGGAACCTTCCAGGTTCAATGCCAGCCGTTGTGAAAGATTGTACCGGATTCCCGCACCTACTGGTATTACCGGGATCACCCGTGGTAAAGCATGTGCTGTATCCAGGGCCAGCCTGGTAGTTACATTTTCACCACTTGCATTAAAATATTCAGCATTATACTTACTCCAGTCCCTCTTGATTTTTAAAAAACTTATTCCCACACCCCCAAACAGGTAAGGATAAAATCCTTTGTCTTTATAATTACCTGCTAAAGGATTCCATACCAATAATTGCGATAATTCAATGATAGGCGTCCGGAAATTAAAACTCCGCTGTTGCCGGTATTCAGGACTCTTATATTTCGCATCATCTCCCCTCAATCCGCCAATAGCCAGGTTGGTGCGTAATGAAAAGGCAGGGCTGATGATCCTGCTTCCATATAAATTAATACCCAACCGCATGGTCTTGCTGCTTCCGAGTCGTTCAGGGGTCAGGTCTCCCAGGTACATAAAACTGCTGATGCCGGCACCAATTTCAAATTTCTGTGAATTATCCTGACCAAAAATAAAATGGCTCTTTGCATTCATCAGTAACAATAACGCTGCTGCCATCAGGTGGCTTTTGTTCATAGTGTATAGTTTAGGGAATGCAATGGCATTCCGGGTAATAAATAAAGCAGCGTTGGTAATTAAGCTTAGTAAGGGAACGGGCGGGGAGGAAATAAATACCGGAACGAACGAATTAAGTTTCGTTTCAGTATTGCTTTCTTGTTAAAAAATTCAGCAAGATTTTAGAATTGCTTCATGCAAAAAGATGAACAGGTTGACTCTGCTATAAACAAAAAGTTTAGTTGATAGTGCAAATTTTATACCGGGCTTGTTGATAAATCATCCGGCCATATTTTTTTTACTCCTTACATTTGCCCCGGTTTGGTCCCCGTCTGCGGGCGGGGTTAAAAGGGAAGTCCGGTGTGATTCCGGCGCTATCCCCGTAGCTGTAAAGCCTCCCCAAACCCCTCCACAAAGGGGCTTTGAGAGTAAAATTGTTGAAGAGTTACCACTGTCTTAACTAAAACGAGATGGGAAGGTTTCAACAAAGGCTAAGCCAGAAGACCTGCCAGATCAGCAAACAACATTCAGCTTTCGGGTGAAAGGCATGAGATGTAAAAGTCCCAGGACGTTTATATTTCTATCTTTTTTTCGGAAGCAGTCACACAAAATTTTTTCAATAAATGAAAAAACATTTTTTTGTGCTGGCTGCTGGTATGATCGGCAGTCAGTTACAGGCACAACAGGACAGCACCTCCCTCGAAGAAGTGGTGATCACTTCTAACAAGTATCCCAAAAAACAGTCAGAAACAGGCAAGGTCATTACAATTATCAGCCGGGAACAACTGGAGAAAAGCGGCGGAAGAACGCTGGGAGAACTAATGAATATAGTTAGCGGTACAACTATAATTGGTGCCA
>CALRSN020000226.1:0-5031 GCA_943370865.1 Bordetella parapertussis | reverse complement strand
ATTCATCCTTACCAATAAAAAATAAAGAATACCCTTTTTTATACATACCGTGTGAATCAAACCAAAGGGTACCGATACGGCCGTTATACTTTTCTAACCGGTACAGGATCTTGGCACAGGCCTGCTGACCATCTTTTGCCACAATGGCTACAAATTTTTTTTGGCGGAACAGGCTTTTCAGTTTGGCCCGGAATACATTAAAACGGGAGGCCAGGTCCAGGGCACCCTTTTTTCGCTTACTGATCACAAAAAAATTAAGCTTCTTCTTTTTTTCTGTAACGGTTGTTACCGGTGTTGCTTCTTCCGGGACAATGCTGTCATTATACTGGGAGTATATATCCCCGGTGGCAGTGAGCAAACAAAATAATAAGATAGTTGCAGCCTGTTTCATGATTTTCGTTTTTGGTGATTAATTGCTTCAAAACAAAAATCAGTTACCATGAAAGCGATTCATAACTGGAAAAAAGGAGAATGGGGCCCGGATCAGTAATTTTCCATTGATTTCCTCTTCTCTGGATAGCAGTAATCGAAAACCCGTTTTTACCGGGATCATTTCGGAATTATCTGCAACTATCCGTAATGAAGATTTTGGTTTTTACGGATTTTCCGTAATTTTCAATAACACATGGAAACAAGCGAACTGCAACAACAGCTTTTTAACCACCTGAAAGAGAATCTCCCGCCACATCTATCCATGGTGGATGAGTTATGCGACCTGCTCGACCTGAGTGCTGATAGTGTGTACCGTCGTATCCGGGGAGAAAAACCTATTACCCTGAATGAGCTGAAACAGATCTGCGAGCACTACCATCTATCGCTTGACCAGTTGTTGCTATTGCAGAACAGTTCTGTACTTTTTGATGCGCCCGGTATGAATACTGCTCCTGGTGAATTTGTGGATTATATGAAGGGGATGCTCTTGCAGTTCAAACATTTCAATTCTTTTCAAAACCGGGAAGTGCATTATCTCTGCAAAGATTCCACGATCTGGAATTTTTATTTGTTCCCGGCTATGGCTGCGTTTAAGACGTTTTTCTGGTCCAAGACCATCAATAACCAGCCGGCGCTGGCCAGTAAATCTTTTTCATTGGAAGAGTTTCCTTATACCGATTGCTATGAATTGGGCCAGCTGGTGATACGGGAATACAATACAATCCCCAGCGTGGAATTATGGAACCTGGAGAGCTTACAGAGTACGATCAACCAGGTAGCTTATTACCAGGAAGCTGGTTTGTTCAAAAGCCAGCATGATTTTGAGGCTGTAGTTAGTTCTTTCCAGCTGTTAATTGACCACCTGCAATTGCAGGCAGAGAAAGGTGTCAAGTTTATGCCTGGTGATAACGAAGTGAGTTACCGGTCACCGATCCAGTATTATGTGAACGAACTTATTTTAGGAAACAATACCATGATCATTACCCTGGATGGTAAGCCGCTTACCATGATCACTTATAGTGTGTTTCATTATCTTTTTACCCGTGATGAACGATTTGCTAAAAAAGTAGCCACTTCTTTCGATAGTCTTATCAGCCGCTCCACGCTGATCAGTAAAACAGGGGAGAAGAACCGGAACCGTTTCTTTAATGCGTTGAGGGAAAAGGTGAACGGATTAAGGAAATAAGTCTCCTGCTGTTGTTACCTTTGCATTGTATGAATAATTCTTCTATTAAACTTATTGAATGTCCCCGTGATGCCATGCAGGGATGGAAGAGTTTTATTCCAACGGGAAAAAAAATTGAATACCTTGATGCTTTATTAAGGGTTGGGTTTGATACGATCGATTTTGGGAGTTTTGTGTCACCCAAAGCCATTCCACAGATGGCAGATACAGAGGAGGTCATCAAAGGTCTTGACCTTTCTTCCACTACATCAAAGTTGCTTGCCATTATTGCCAATTACCGGGGGGCTGAAGCAGCCAGCATTTTTGAAGCGATCCATTACCTGGGATTCCCTTTTTCCGTGTCGGAAATATTTCAGCAACGCAATACGAATTCATCCATCGAAGAGTCGCTAGGACGGGTGGAGGACATACAAAATCTTTGTGTAAAAACAGGGAAGGAACTGGTTGTTTACATCTCCATGGGTTTTGGTAATCCTTATGGCGATCCTTATGACGAAGAGCTGGTGTTTGAATGGGTGAATAAACTGGTGGCCATGGATATTGGTATTATTTCGCTGGCGGATACTGTAGGCATAGCCACTCCTGCACAAGTATATGACATGACAAGCTACCTGGTTGAATCATTGCCGGGAATAGAAATAGGCGTTCACCTGCATTCCACACCCGGTAACTGGAAGGAAAAGCTGGATGCCGCTGTCAGGGCTGGCTGTAAAAGATTTGATGGGGCCTTAAAAGGAATTGGTGGCTGCCCGATGGCGGATGATGAGTTAGTGGGTAATATGAATACGGAATTAATGATCGGTTATTTTGAAGCAAAAGGCATATTGCCCGGTTTGAATAAAGAAGCATTGACGGAGAGTCTCCGGATAGCCGGGGAAATATTTATATAGCCTGGCGCAGGATAAAATTTCGTGTATGGATTTCATGGTAAATATTGACATAAAAAAACTTCCTGAGCCAATCGGGTATAAGGATAAGCTATTACTGATCGGCTCCTGTTTTACAGAACATATTGGTAATGCCCTGGAGGAACTAAAGTTTTCTGTGTTACAGAACCCTAACGGAATATTATTTGACCCTGCCAGTGTTTGCAAAAGCCTTACTTCTTATATTCAAAACAAGCAGTACAAAGAAGATGATCTTTTCCAGTTAAATGAAGTGTGGCATAGCTGGCAACATCACAGCCGTTTTTCCAATATGAGTGCGACGGAAGCTGTACAGATAATTAATGCATCCCAACAAAAGGCTCATGCATTTCTGAAAGAAGCCGACTGGATCATCATCACATTGGGTTCCTCTTTCTCTTACCGGCTTACAGAACTTGCCAATAATAAGGCAGGCGAAGGAGTGGCTAATTGTCACCGTGCACCGGGCCAGTGGTTTACTAAACATCTGTTATCTATAGATGAGACAGTCACGATGCTTGATAATACCTATCACCAACTGCTCCAATTTAATCCCAAACTTAAGATCATCTTTACAGTCAGCCCTGTCCGCCATATAAGAGATGGGGTAGTGGAGAATAATCGAAGCAAGGCCAGGTTGATTGAATCTGTTCATCATATGGTGAACAAGTTTGGCTGTCTATATTATTTCCCGGCTTATGAACTGGTGATTGATGTGTTAAGGGATTACCGCTTCTATGACATTGATCTTGCGCATCCTAATTATATGGCTACTTCTTTTGTGTTAGAGAAATTCACTGAATCCTGTATTGATTCCGGGGCCAGGTCGTTGATGGAAGAGGTTAGAAAAATAGTTATTGCTAAGAAACATAAAGCTTTTCAACCCTCCACAGAAGCACATAAGCAATTTCTAAAAGCACATGCAGAAAAGACAAAGGAGTTGATGAATCAATTTCCGTTCCTGGATATGCAAAACGAACTCAATTATTTTTCTTCCTGAGTTACTTTATAAACGGTTTTCTGGAAATAAACTTCTCCCGGTCTTAAAACCGTGTTAGGAAAATGAGGAATGTTCACAGCATTGGGATGGACCTGTGTTTCTAAGCAAAGTGCCGAATAGCTTCCATATTTATTGCCATTCTTCCCGTTGAATGATGGTATCCCTTTCCCTGTATAGAAATGGACGATGGGTTCGGTCGTCAGTATAGCCAGTTTTAATTTTGAATGTGGCGAAAACACTTCTGCTCCTGTTATAAGTTCGGAGCTTTTTGTTTGTACAACGAAACTCTGGTCATAGCCTGTTTCGTAGTCCCAGTCTTTACTGATCATTTTCCCATTCCGGAAATCGTATTTGGTTCCTGTTACATCAATGTAATTGCCGGTTGGTGCCAGCTCCGCATCCTGCTCAAGAATTTGATATGCATTTATTTTTAACTCATAATCTTCAACAGTTCTCTCACCATTATCAAGGTTGAAATAACTATGATGCGTAAGATTTACAACTGTTGGCTGATCAGTGGTGGCTGTATACTCATGACTGAGCTCATCATTGTCTGATAAAAAGAATTTTATGATAGCGGTTACATTTCCGGGAAATCCTTCTTCGCCATCCGGGCTGGTATAAGATAAAGTAACGGCTTCTTCACCAACAGCAACAACATCCCATACTTTTTTATCAAAGCCTTCCACCCCCCCGTGTAATTGGTTGTTACCATTGTTTCGTGACAGCTGGTATTGTGTACCATCAATAGAAAAGGCGGCATTTTTTATCCGGTTACCATGGCGTCCTACAGCGGCACCGAACCATGGATAGGTTTTGAGATACTCTTCGCTGGTATAGTCTTCCATTTTATCAAACCCCAGTACAATATCGTTGACGGAGCCGTCATTCATTTTTATTTTGAATGCAGCAATGATGGCGCCATAGTTACTGATCACTACTTCTGTGCCCTTGGTATTACGAAGCGTAAATAAGAATACTTCTTTGCCGGATGAATGCCGGAAACAGTCTTGTTGCGTTACTTTCATACAAATGGAAAATACAATTAAAAATCAGATACTAAATCCATATTGTTTCTCCAGGAATTCTTCCAGCTTTTGCAGGAGCGTAAGCTGATTCTTTGCCCGGTCGTAGTTTTGTTCAGGATAGTCAATGCGGTAATAAATATCTCCATTCAGGTAGTCGGCCAGGAAACGGAGTGACTGCATACAGATCATCGCAAGACCGGCAAAATGGATATACTTTTTTTCAGCCTCCGTTAATTGATTTTCCAGGACAGACAAATAGCCATCCAGGATCGCTTCATAAAACTCCTTCCGGATATATAATTTATCAACCTCTTTATCCATTTCATCCTGGTTGGCCACCATTGACCGTATCATATCGCCAAGGTCAGAGAAGAAATAACCCGGCATGCTGGTGTCAAGATCAACAGGGCAGATCACTTTACCGCTGCTGTCAAAAAGTATATTGGATATTTTGGCGTCATGATGCATTACACGGAGTGG
>CALRSN020000225.1:0-5038 GCA_943370865.1 Bordetella parapertussis | reverse complement strand
TTCCCCATTCATTCAGTAAAAAAGGATCATGCTGCACCGGTGGTGGTAAAGCAAAAGCGGGCATATTCATTAATAATATCCCGAGGATGGCAAAACCTCTCAGGCTGTCGAGGATAACGATCCTGTCCTGCTGGCTCACCGGTGCTGTTAAATCAGTTGCGGCCTCTTTTTTCATGTACAATATTTTATTACAGAAGATGGCTACCCCATTCCCATAGTATCTGTTTCTGTTTTATTTTTCCGGAGCGGTTGTTTTTTCCAATAGGTTAAACTTCTCCAGCACCATTCCAGCGGACCAAAGCGGAAGTACCGCAACCATACATGGCTCCATATTATTTCAATGACCCACACAGCTCCCACTACATAATAGATCTCGTACCGTTGCAGTTTACCCAGCATACCAAATCCTATTCCGAAGAAGAACATTCCACACATGAACGATTGCATCAGGTAATTGGTAAAGGCCATTTGCCCCACTGGTCTTACCAAAGCAAACAACCATTTAAACCATCCTGACTTATAAAGCAGCATGATGAGTCCAAATAAACCCAGCGAACGCAATGTCCTGGCGATCTCGTAATATTCAAATGATTTGAATTTTGTAATCAGGAACTGGTTGAACTGGTGATGCAGCATGAATTGCAGCTTGAACCAGGTAAGTGTAAGCCCCGCCCCCATTCCCAGGATGAACAAGGCCCAATAAACTTTTGCGGATGCTGCACCGGTCAATATACCCGATTTATAAAAGGCCATACCGATCAGCATGAATAATAATACATCCCAGATGCCGTAATACGTATAATTAAACTCCAGCATGGCACTCACATTACTGATATACTCATACAATTCACCATAGCTGCCGGTTGCCTTTTGTATATTTTTCTTCATTTCTTTCCGTAAGCCTGCAGTATCTGATCTTTCCTTCATGGAAGTCATGGCGCCCAGTTGTTCTTGCTGCTTGTCGGTCAATTTCACTTTCGTGGTATCGATCTTTGCCACCAGTTCCCCTTTTTGAATTTTTCCTTTTTGCTGGTACAGGTCCCTGTTCTCTCTTGCTGTCATCAGAAGTAAGCATACTCCTGCCGCAATCAACAACCCTTTGACTGAAAGCCTGCGAAATGCAAAAGCCACAATTCCAATAATAGCATACTGGAATAAAATATCACCGGGCCACAGCAATACGAAGGCATTGAACAAACCAAAGACCAGCAACCATAACTGGCGGCGCAGAAAATATTCAGCCGGCCACAAGCCGGTTGTTCTTTTTTCCAACCGGGTTACAAACAAAATGATACCAGCACCAAATAACATCGAAAAAATAGCCCGCTGTGTTCCTTCCGGTATCCAGTTGACAAAGAACCAGACCTTTTGGTTAATGGTACCCAGTTCATTATTCAGCACCAGGTGATCAAAAGAGGGCTCCGGCAATCCCATATAAGGAATATTCATCAGCAGGATGCCCAGTAGTGCAAAGCCTCTCAATGAATCAATAATAGTAATGCGTTCGTTTTGCAATACAGGCGCAGCAGACGCCATTTCCGGATTGGATGACATGTTGGTTTCGTTTTGGTTGGTAATAAATGAGGGCGGTGAAAACCTTACAGAGGGGCGGAAAGATATTTTAAGATAAACTATTTAATTATACCGCCAAAAGAAAAGCCTGTTACAGTGATTGTAACAGGCCAGGAAATTTTCCGGAATAACGAAGAGATTAATAGCCGATCAGTTTTTGTACTGATTCATGCAATCTCGCTTTCGCCATAAAATTATTTTCCAGTTCAATATTAAAAGGAATCGGTGTATCCAATGATGCGCAACGCATCACCGGAGCATCTAACAAGTGAAAACAATTTTCTGCGATCCAGGCAGCGATCTCGCCGCCCACGCCACCTGTCAGTGTGTCTTCATGTAATAATAATACACGGCCGGTACGTTGCACGGCTTCACGAATGGCTAAGTAATCCAATGGCAATAGTGTTCGCAGGTCAAGAATATCAATAGAAATTTCCGGGTGTTCTGCTGCATAATCCTCGGCCCAATGCACCCCGCTGCCATAAGTGATAATAGAAGTTTCATCTCCTTCTCTCACATGTCTTGCTCTGCCAATCTCTATTTCATAATAGTCTGTTGGTACCTGCCCGCTTACCGAACGGTACAGGGCTTTGTGTTCAAAGAATAAAACGGGGTTCGGATCATTGATCGCAGCGATCAGTAATCCTTTTGCATCCATGGGTGTGCTTGGATAAACTACTTTTAATCCCGGCGTTTTTACAAACCAGGCTTCATTGCTCTGGCTGTGAAAAGGACCTGCACCCACACCGCCACCTGTTGGCATCCGGATCACCACATCGGCATTTTGCCCCCAGCGGTAATGGATCTTGGCCAGGTTATTTATGATCTGGTTAAAACCTACGGTAACGAAATCAGCAAACTGCATTTCCATCATGCTCTTATATCCTTCCAGCGATAATCCCAATGCTGTGCCCACGATCGCACTTTCACAAAGCGGCGTATTTCTCACTCTTTCTTTACCGAACTCACTGACAAATCCTTCGGTGATCTTGAAAGCTCCTCCATACTCAGCAATATCCTGTCCCATCAGTATAAGTTGGGGTTGCTGCTGCATGGACTGCTGAAGCCCTTCTTTGATCGCATCGATCAGCCGGGCTTCTTTAGTTGGGAGGCCGGGGTCGCTATTGAGTTGCGAATTATCTATGAGGCGTACAGACGATGGACGATGGACGATGGACGACTGCGCATATACATCCTCCAGCTCCTCCTCGGTATTCACCTGCACCGGCTTTGCTGCAAAACCAATTGCCAGTTCACTATCTATTTTTTCTTTGAATTCTTCCCTGATGCTTTCCAACTGTTCTGTTGTGAGCACATTTTCTTTTAGCAGGAATGCTTCATAATTTTTGATCGGGTCTTTCATCTCCCATAGCTTGAAGAGATCCTGCGGCACATACTTGGTACCACTGGCTTCTTCATGTCCCCGCATCCGGAACGTGAGGCATTCTATTAAATACGGTTTCTGGTTTTTGATACAATAGTCTCTTACGCCTTTGATCGTATCATAAACAGACAACACATTGTTACCATCAATCTGCACCCCTTCCATGCCATAGCCTTTGGCTTTATCCACCAGGCTGATACAGCGGTATTGTTCATTCACCGGCGTACTTAAACCATAGCCATTATTCTCTATTATAAAAATGACGGGCAGGTCCCAGACAGCAGCCGTGTTTAATGCTTCATGAAAATCACCTTCACTGGTACCGCCATCACCACTAAATGCTAAGGATACTTTTTTCTCTTTTCTTAATTTATATGCCAATGCCACGCCATCGGCTATCGCCAGTTGCGGACCCAGGTGCGAGATCATCCCGCAGATATGATGTTCTTTATTGCCAAAGTGAAAACTTCTTTCTCTTCCCTTGCTGTATCCTTCCTGTGCACCCTGCCATTGCATAAAGAGTTTATTCAAGGGCATATTGCGGCTGGTGAACACCCCGAGATTGCGGTGCAGGGGCATGATCCATTCATCTTCCTGCAGGGCCAGGGTGGCGCCGACCGAGATCGCTTCCTGCCCGATACCACTAAACCACTTGGAGATCTTACCCTGCCGGAGCAGCACCAGCATTTTTTCTTCGATCATGCGGGGCCAGAGCAGGTTTCTGTAAATATGTACAAGCTGATCGTTAGCAATGTCTTTTCTGTCGAAAATCATAGTGCAAACCTATTAAAAAAGGCACAAGGAACAAGAAACCAGTACATAAGACCAGGCAATACAGTATGAACAAATTGTAAAACCGGGTCTGGCTGCCTGTTAAAGCAATGACAAAAAGCTTTTGTGCGGTTGTGAAATTCCCAGGCTATTGGCATCTTGGACTAAAATAACACTTATGCATACGCTGCTGAAACCCTCTGTTGCCGTGTTTTCCATCTTCCTTGGATTAGCGGCCCTTGATACCGTTTTTCTTCCTCCACAAAAAACTCCAACATTACCAAAATCAGTAAACCATAAAACGGCACCAAAGATCCAGGCTGCAATTTTACTGGATGTAAGCAATAGTATGGATGGCCTGATAGAACAGGCCAAAGCCCAGCTCTGGAACATGGTGACGGTTATGGGAAAAGCAAAGTGCAATGATGCAGTACCGCAGATCGAAATTGCTTTATATGAATATGGCCGGGATAGTAACCCCATCAAAGATGGTTATGTAAAACAAGTATCTGCGTTCACCTCTGATCTTGATAAATTATCACAAGATCTTTTTAAACTGACCACGAATGGCGGACAGGAATACTGCGGAGAGGTGATCTATACCTCCCTCAACGATTTAAAATGGGATGCCTCTTCTGCCAGTTATAAAGTAATTTTTATTTCCGGCAATGAAGATTTCTTACAAGGAGGTATCACTTATACCAAAGCCTGTGAAGAAGCCCGGAAAAAAGGAGTGATCGTGAACACGATTTATTGTGGTGATAAAATGCAGGGTATCCGTGAACACTGGAACCTGGGTGGCGAATGCGGCAGTGGCAGCTTTACTAATATTGATCCTAACGCAGCTTTAGATGATATTGTTACTCCTTATGACAGCACTTTGTATGTATTAAATTATAAACTCAATGGCACTTATATTGGCTATGGATCTGCAGGCGCCTCCAATGTGGCCCGGCAAGCTGAAATGGATCAGTCTAATTATAAACTGAACAAAGCGGCGATGGCAAAAAGAGCAGCCGTAAAAGGAAATAAGTACCTCTATAATAACTCGAGTTGGGATTTGCTGGATGCAGTGGCCGCAGACAGCTCTTTTGTTGCCAAAGTGGACCTGAAAACCTTGCCCGATAGTTTGAAGAATAAAAGCCGGTTCGAATTACAGCAGATCGTAAAAGCCAAGAATAACGAAAGGAGCCTGATCCAGAAACAGCTGGGTGAAGTCAGTATAAAAAGAGATGCTTATATCGCTGCTGAAAGAGCCAGGGCTGCCGGTAATACTAATACAGCCACTTTAGAAACACAGGTGGAGAAGAT
>CALRSN020000224.1:0-5071 GCA_943370865.1 Bordetella parapertussis | reverse complement strand
CCAAAGCCGGTGGAAACAGAATATGCTTTTTTCGAAGCTAACTGGTAGGTGATACCTACGCTGAAGCTGTTTTTCGCATTGAAGGTTTCTCCTCGCACAGCGGCTTTGCTGCTGTTGAAACCGCGGCCCAGGAATTTCATGTATTCGCCGCCGAGTTCAAAGGGGCGTTGGGCATGGCTGGTAAAGCAAACTATAAACAGAACCAGTATGGCTATTTTAAATTTCAGCATTCTGCCTAAAACGTATAAACCAGTAAAATATTTTATAACATTTGCCCACTAATCAACAATAAAAAGTTTGCATCCTGAAATTGTGGAACTCCGATGCGGCTCGTTATTATCGCCGACAAGGTAGCACATACCGCCGCTGAGTTTAACTATTCGGCCATCCGCTAGTTCCGTATCCATCTCGCCTTCCATGCAAAAAAGTACATGGCCTTTACTGCACCAGTGGTCGGCTTTATAGCCGGGGGAATATTCCACCAGCCTCACCCTGATATCATTCAGCATCTGCACCTGCCAGTAAGCTATACCGGTTTCGCCTTTATGTTCTGTTTTAGGTATGGATGACCAGCTAAGTGTTGTAAAAGGGAAGGAAGCAATATTCATGAGTTATCTTATCAGTTTATATCCTTTTTCAGCCGTGATATCACAAGAATAAAAATTATTACATAAATAATGAAGCTAGTAAGTCGGTATCGCCTGGATAAATAATAAAGCAAAACCAATCCCTAAAGTCACCAGTCCTGAAAACAATAAACCAATCCAGAAAAGTTCACTCCTTCTTTCTGATAAATCGAGCGATGACTTAAAATAATGCTTATCTACTACTTCCAGGAGAAAACCTGTACTGTAAAAAACGTTTGCGATCAGTCCGTAGGCTAATACAGCAGCAAGTATAAAAAGCGAAAATTCCCCAAGAAAAAACAAGACAACCAACCCTGTAATCCCTACCACCAGATTGTAGGCAGGCCTTCTTTTTTCCCACCAGGCAAAAGCTGCAAGAAGTGGTTTATCTGTTTCATCGGGAAAAATATCTTGTTGCTCCATAAGCTACTTATGATTGCATTTCCTCCACCCATTTATCTCTCTCATCCGGGCTGAATTTCCAGGGGGCAAAATTATTCTCCACGTTGCTGAACATAGTCGTCCATTCCTGCGGCGAGTTACTTTCCTCCATCACTAAATGACGACGGAGCTGGATGATTATATCCAGCGGACTGATACTGACCGGGCATTCCTGCACACAGGCATTGCAGGTGGTGCAGGCCCGCAGTTCTTCTACAGTAATATAATTATGCAATAAAGATTTGCCATCGTCTTTGAATTCGCCATTCGCACTGATATTCTTTCCTACTTCTTCCATCCGGTCACGGGTGTCCATCATGATTTTGCGGGGTGATAATAATTTGCCGGTGGTATTCGCAGGGCAGGCTGCCGAACAACGTCCGCATTCTGTGCAACTGTAAGCATCCATCAAATTCTTCCAGCCCAGGTCCATGATATCTTTGGCGCCGAATTTTTGCACCGTGGCCGATTCACCCGTTGGGGCCAGTTCCGGTTGCATAGCATACAATACTTCTTTCTGGATGGATTCCATGTTTTCCATTTTGCCCATGGGTTGTAGGCGGGCAAAATAGGCATTGGGGAAAGCCAGGATGATATGCAAGTGCTTGGAATATGGAAGATAATTCAGGAAGGCAAAAATACCGGCGATATGCAACCACCAGGCCGTTCTCTCGATGATCTCAAGCCCGCTGTTGCTGATACCACTGAGAACAGGATGCAGGTATTGCGAGATAATAAAATTCCCGGTGGGGTGGGTTGCATAATGTTCAACCCCTCTTGTTTGTAATAAGGTATCGCTTGCATTCAGCAAAAGGAATAAGGACATTAAAACAATTTCAGTAACCAGGATATAATTCGCATCGCTCCGCGGCCAGCCATCAAGGTCTTTGCTGATAAACCGTTTCAATTTAATTACATTCCTGCGGATCAAAAAAATAACACAGGCCAGCAGTACCAGCAGGGCCAGTACTTCAAACGCATTGATGAGAAAAGTATAGAATCCGCCTAAGGGTGCAGCAAATAAACGGTGCTTACCGGTGATGCCATCCAGTACGATCTCCAGCACTTCAATATTGATGATGATAAAACCGGCATACACTACAAAATGCAACAGGGCCACCAGCGGGTTGCGGAACATTTTCTTTTGCCCGAAGGCGAGGAGCAGGAGATTTTTCCATCGTTGGGGTTTATTATCGCTGAGGTCTTCATCCCGGCCGAGTCGGATATTACGACTGATCTCTTTTACTTTTTTAGAAAAAAGCCAAACGGAAACAGCACTGAGAAGGACAAACAAAATTTGTTGCGCAATTTGCATAGCATTCAATTACAAGTGCTAATTTACGGGTTGTACAGCAAACCCATCAAAGTTTACCGGTTTAAGACCTTATCAACCATGCCTTCAACAAAAAAATATATACTGGACCAGGCCACCGCCGAAAAGAAAATGCGGAGAATGGCACTGGAGATCATCGAAAACAATATTGATGAAACTGGGATCATCCTGGCAGGTGTGCGGGAAAGCGGCACCGTGGTGGCCAAACATATGCAGGAACTTTTAAGCGAAATATCTCCTGTTAAAACAGAACTCATCAGCATTACGCTGGATAAACGGGAGCCCAAAGAAGTGACCCTGAGTAAAGAGATAGATTTTACTAATAAAGTCGTTATACTGGTGGATGATGTGGCGAACAGTGGTAAAACTTTACTATATGCCCTGAAACCATTCCTGGCTTTTCATCCCAAAAAGATACAAATGCTGGTGCTGGTGGAAAGAAGCCATAATTCTTTCCCGGTGCATCCTGATTATGTAGGATTATCTGTTTCCACCACGTTGCAGGAGCATATCTATGTGGAAGTGGAAGATGGTAAGATAGCAGGTACTTACCTGCAATAACAATTAGTCGGTCAGCACTACACTCACATCTTTGGAAACCTGGTAAGAATAGCGGTCAGTGCAGATTACTCTCACCGTCGCATTGGTGGCAGAACTAATACCTGCAATAGTCCAGTTGAAATTAAAGTCAAAATAAGTGACGCTGGAGGTTGATATGTTCTGCTGGTACATAACTGTATTGGAAGCGGTATTTCTTATCTCCAGTTTAACTGCGGATATACCATCATTGTCAATAATATTTCCTTTAACCTGCATCGTGGTACCGTTAAGAAAAGTGGCCCCTGCGGAAGGAGTTGTATATTGGATAACTGCTGCTGTATCAGCAGGGGGTGGGGTGTCTTTTTTGTCGCCACATCCATTGTTCAAAATGCAGAGACCGGCGAGTAAAAAGATATAGTATGAACGACGCATGAAGATTATTTCTTTAAAAGTACAAAAAATACCCCTTCAATCTGCCATTAGAAAATTGAAGAGTGGGAGCTGGGAATTTAAAGGCACTTAAAACCGTGAGCAGGAACTTAATTCCTTTCTTGTTCGTTTTGATCTTCGTAAGGTCAATATCAGGGGCTATATACCATTGCCGGTAGCGTTTAATATCTGGCCGGTTGAAAATGATGTTACCGTTATCATCCTTACCGATATTTTCCCGGCCGCCAAACAGGCCTTCCGCACCATAGCCAACGGCGAGGGATAACCAGCCCGGTATTTTTGCTTTTGGGAAAAAGGATCTGATATTGGCACTGGCCCAGTAGGTTTGCCCGTTATAATCTTTCAGTAAACGTTCTGCCGAGCTTTTACCAAACAGCGAATTACTCCTGCTGTTCAGTTCTGCATCATCATAGTTTTTCCGATGAAAAGAAAATTTTAGTTTGATCCGCTGGTCATTCCAGGCCAATTCCTGTGCCACCAGTAAACCACTGCCCAGTATATTGGCACTAAAATCGGTCCAGCTCCATCCCCAGCCTTCACTAAAACCATCCAGCACTTCAATAACAGTTTGATAAGCTGCACCACTCATGCCGCCGATCCAGATACGTTTTTTGCGGTCAATACCCGTCCAGCGCCATAGTTCCATGCTCAAGCGGCTTTCGATATAGGCGCTGTATAAGTGACCAGCTTTATCTACCTGTTTCCATTCGGGAAAATCATTGAAACTGTGCAAGCCTGTTTGCGGGTAGTTTTTATACCATGCGGAATATAATGCTACCATCGTGCCGCCGTAACCAATGATATTGCCGGCTGCAACAAGGCGTATTCTTTTTTTCTTTTGTTCCGGTGTAAGCTGGTAATAATTATAATCAGCAGGTGGAATAATGGCAGAAATGGGTCGGATAGGTACCGGTTGCTCATCAGTGCTGTCTGTAACTTCTTTTACTACAGTGGTAATGGGAGCGGATGTATCACTTTGGGCTAAAACGGATACCGGAAAAAAAAGAAAAGCTAACAACAGGCCCGGCAGCGAACGGGACGATGAAGTGTGTGACACAAGGGACGATGATAGTAGTGCTGCTGCTGGCCTCATAATTAGTAAACAAATTTACGTTTATCGTTTGTTTTCGGTTTCAAATAATAAAATTCAATAACTTCATTGCTCTTATTTTAACATTAAATACCTGATATATGGACGCTGCAATCCAGGCTAAGATCGACGCATGGCTCAATGGAAATTTTGATGCTGCCACCAAAAAAGAAATAAAAAAATTACAGGCCCAAAACCCGAATGAACTGGCAGATGCTTTTTACCGCAACCTTGAATTTGGTACCGGGGGCCTCCGCGGCCTGATGGGGGTGGGCACCAACCGGATGAATAAATATACAGTGGGTATGGCCACACAGGGCTATGCCAATTACCTGAAACAAAGTTTTCCCGGCGAAGAAGTGAGTGTGGCCATTGCACATGATTGCCGCAACAACAGCCGTTTCTTTGCAGAGACTACTGCTAATGTTTTTGCAGCGAATGGTATTAAAGTGTACTTGTATGAAGAACTGCGGCCCACGCCGAACCTGTCATTTGCGATCCGTCATTTAAAATGTAAAGGCGGGGTGGTCTGTACTGCTTCGCATAACCCGAAAGAATATAATGGGTATAAGGCCTATTGGGATGATGGCT
>CALRSN020000223.1:0-5071 GCA_943370865.1 Bordetella parapertussis | reverse complement strand
TTTGAAGACAGCCCCGGTTATACCGTGGCAAAAAAACAAATGCGGGATTTTGGCGGCATGCTGAGCTTTACATTAAAAGATGACAGTATGGAGAATGCAACAAGGGTACTTTCCTCCACGCATTTGTTCTCATTAGCTGAAAGCCTGGGTGGTGTTGAATCACTGATCAATCACCCTGCTTCTATGACCCATGCTTCTATTCCAAGAGAAGAACGGTTAAAGAATGGGTTAACAGACTCCCTGATCCGGTTGAGCATTGGTATTGAAGATGCGGAAGATCTTATCGCTGACCTTGAAAAAGCGATCGGGTAAAAGGAAATTAACTCAACTTCCTTTTAAGGTTTAACGCCTGTACATGCAGATAACAGGCTTTCCCCGGGTTAATACAACATTAAAATAAAATTAGATGCGGGTTACTGGCCCGCATTCTTATTATCGTATGCCACTTATGGCATAATCTTAGATTAACTGGGTTTGCAGGCAACAGGAACTGTGCATCAGATCATTCCTAAATCTATTGTTATGCTTTACCTTATTGCGGTCATACTGATCATTGGCTGGTTACTCGGGTTCTTTATATTTTCCCTTGGCGGACTCATTCATGTGTTGCTGGTAATTGCAATTATCGCAATTTTGCTGCGGATCATCCAGGGACGAAAACCTGTGTGATGGCTATGCATGCACGACAAAAATTCCTTAGCTGATTTTTTAAATAAGAAGGTTGATCAGTATAATCAACCTTCTTTTATTGCAGCTGACCCCGTTTGTATACCTCACCTGTTCACTAAAAAACAGGATATAGAAATAGCCGGCTTCTTCGCGGCTATATTCGCATGGGGCAACCGCACCACCATCATTCAGAAATCAAAAGAGCTGCTGCAACTGATGGAAATGCAGCCTTATGATTTTTGTTTGAATGCCGGCAATAAAGACCTGCAAAAACTGGTAGGCTTTAAACACCGGACCTTCAATGCAACTGACCTGCTCTATTTTATTGAGTTATTTAAATATCATTACTCCAGCCACAAAAGCCTGGAAACAGCATTTACCATGCATGGGACAACAGCAGCGGCTATGTTAACCGGTTTTCATCACTATTTTTTTTCTCTGGAACATGTACCAGCCCGTACTAAAAAACATATTGCCACACCAGAAAGAAACTCCTCCTGCAAACGCCTGAACATGTTCCTGCGCTGGATGGTGAGACAGGATAACAACGGCGTTGACTTTGGTATATGGAAAAAAATATCTCCTTCGGAACTGATCTGTCCTTTGGATGTGCATGTGGCCAGGGTGGCCCGTCATTTCAATATACTCAGCCGCCAACAAACTGACTGGCAGGCAGCGGTTGAATTAACAACTTATCTTCGTACTCTTGATCAACATGATCCGGTGAAATATGATTTTGCCTTGTTTGGATTAGGTGTCATTGAAAAATTCTGATCTGATGCATAATGAATTGATTGCTGATATAAACAGTTCGCTGGAGATAGCCCTGCCGGAACAACTTTCACTGGAAGAGTTAAGGGAAAAATTGACAGCTCATATCAATCATTTGATCAATCATGATTTTGAGAAACTGGTATTTTACCTGTACCGGATTGACATCAACGAAGCAAAAATGAAACAACTACTTGACCAGCAAAACGGGGAGCATGCAGCGGAACTGATTGCCGGCCTGGTCATAGAAAGACAGATCCAGAAAAACAAATCCCGCCGGGAATTTCGCCAGCGGGACAATGATATCAGTGAAGAAGAAAAGTGGTGAGCCTTCTTTAATTATTGGAGCCCTTTTTCTCAAACATCAGTTCTTTCACCTTCTCCTTATCTTCTTTTTCTTTTTTCAGGTCGAACATGGTACCAAACACATGATCCCAGATAGTGGAACTTACACCATACCCATTATGTTCATTCTTATAATGATGCAGGTGATGATTTCTCCACAGGGGTTTCATCCATTTGAAAGGAGGATTCCAGGCATGGATAGCATAGTGCATCGTTCCATACATCAGGTAGCCTAATAAGAACCCGGGGAAGAACATTAGTGCATAAGTGCCCATGATGAGATACATCAAACTAAACAAAGTAGTGGAAATGATCAGGCTCGGAACCGGTGGCATGAATAACCGTTGTTTATCCCTTGGATAATGATGGTGATTGCCATGCAGGGTATATACAAATTTTGTGGCACGGGGTGTCTTGGGCACCCAGTGAAAAATAAAACGGTGGGCTATGTATTCAAACAGGGTCCAGAAAAACATACCCGCAAAGAAAACCAGCAGGATCGTTTTGGTACTGTAATCATATTTAGTGGCAGCCAGGTAAATGATATAACTGAGGATCGGAATATACATACCCCAGATCACCAGTGGGTGAGCTTTTGTCAGTGCCTCCAGGAAATCGTTCTTGAATAAACGAACCTGCCCCTTATTATGAATTTTTTCGAATTCCATGCCGCAAAGATAAGGAAGGACCTGCTTGTACAACCAGCGTTCAACAAGGTTTTTACCGTTGAAACAGCCTGATTTTAGTCAGCCTTTAACAACTCATCCACCCTTTGAAACTGGTAGCCCCTGGCCTTGCAATATTGTATCAGTTCCGGTAAGCGTTTATAGAACTTATCGGTCCTTTTTGGATCCGTTCCGGTATGTATCAATAATATAAAACCATTCAAACCGGCCGGTCTTGTTTGCTCTGCATTGATAACAGAAGCCCATATCTCATCACTGCTGCGGTAACTCTTCATCTCCGGCGTGGTATAGTCAGCGGTGCTGCGGGTGCCGGGGGTGAAATTGATCAGCTGAAAACCCATTTGTTTTGTCCATGCCGCAATACTGTCGTTATACCATTCATAAGGGGGCAAAAAATAACGGGCCTGTTCTTTACGAATACCGAAGCGGCTCATCATACGATAATTTTGCTGCAGGTCTTTTTTGAATTGTTCTTTCGTCACCAATAAACTATCCCGTTTGGTCCAGTCGCAATACAATAAATGTTTATCAGAATGCGGGGCGATATAGTTGCCTTGCTTTTTCAAATCAACGATCAGTTTTGTAAAAGCAGGGTTGCGGAAAAAATCACCGGTAAAAAAGAAAGAGCCTTTTATTTTTTCCTGTTGCAACGTGCTTGCAATAAAATTTCCTCCATCCGCAAACTCATGCCCGGTAAATACCAGGGCAATTTTTTTATTGGTTGAATCAGCCCTTGTTATCGCTCCATGGTTATAAGAAAACTTTTTCTGCGATGACTTTCTGTAAGTCCTTCCTCTCAGGGAAGATGCAAAGGGGCGGGAGGCATTCTCTTTCGCTGCCAGCAAATAGATCAGTGATGCTGTTCCATCCATCGTGGGTTCATTGGTACTGTAATCACCATAATCATCATGGTACACTGCCAGTCCACTCTGGAAAGCTGCATACTCATCTGCATCTTTCAGTTGAATACCGATCAGTCCTTTGTAGATACTTCCATATACCGGCCCATCCACAAGTCCGCCGTCAATCGGGTAGTTTTTAATATGGGTAAAAGCAGAATGCGGATCAACCGGTGTATCGCCCCAGGCTGGTAACCCATATATCATGGAAGTGCCCCAGGGATTGCAACCAAATAACCAGTCGAAATTCGCCTGTTCCAGTTCATCAAATTGTTTGTCGCCCGTTAACTCCTTGTACCAATAACATTGAATAGCAAACGAAGTGGTGAGATTATTGCTGCACCAGATAAAGGGAATGCCGCGGTAGAAAGCATTTGTTTTTGCTTTGTTCCAAACAAGCTTAATGCCTTGTTTATAATACCCGATTAATGAATCTTTTGTTTTACCTGAAAATAGTTTAGCTCCTTCGTAGTGACCAACGTTAATAAACGGATACCATTGATAATGTTTAGCCGTATCTTTTCCAAGCCATGGAGTTATTTGCTCTGATTCTGCATAATACATAAAGCCCTTTTCATGCCTGAAAAAAGTACCAGTCTGCTCGCCACTCTTTATTTCAAATGCCTGAATAGCGGCTGAGGCAAGTTCCATATCATCTGTCCAATTGTCTTCAGCATATATGTAAGGAGATCTTACCGATGCGGTTTGAGTTACACCCTGTTTTTTTACACCATAAAAAAATGCGCTGACAGCTTTCTTAATTAAAGTATCAGCGTACTCTTTTTTTCTTGACAGGTATATTTCTGCACCCAACGCAAACGCACTGGCAAACTTCCCCGCTGTCGAACTCGTCCCCGTCGTCGCATTCATAAACTTTCCCCGCTGCTGCGGTTCCCCGCTTACAAAATAAACCGGCCGTTCAAATCCCCTTCCGTAAAAAGTATCCTGTTTGGGCATCCGCATCCCCATATGGTCCCGGTCATCAGCGATTTGGTTGAACATCCAGTCATCCCTCGGGTGCATTTTCAATAACCAGTCCAGCCCCCACTTCGCTTCATCCAGCACATCGGCCATCCCGTTTTTGCCATCGAGTCCGTTTGCCTGTTTTTCATCCGTAAACACCTTTGGAAAATCACGGTAGGCCATCAGCAAGTGATAGGTGGCATTGGCAGACGTGGTACTGTATTGCAAATAATCCGAGGCATCATGCCAGCCGCCCACCACATCGATACGGGTACTGTCTTTGATACCTGCTTTTTCTCCATACAACACATATCCATCATGTGTATGGCAACTATCTTTTAAATAAGGATTGAAACCGGTGCGTTGCTGCCGCATATAGCGCAAACAAAAATCAGCCGCTCCTTTATACACATCATAGCCGATCTCAAATTCAGGAGAAACAGCTCCGCCCGCCTGCAGGTAATAACGGCCCAGCTTTTTATACGAAGAGAAATTCAGGCGGTAGGTTTGTTGGAACGGACCATATTCCCCAAAGGCCTTCCCCGCTTTAGCGGTAAACACCGTTTTCTTTGAAGCAGCATCCACTAATTCCCAATTACTGATTCCCTTTGCGTCCTTGCTGCACCAAACTGCTACTTTCACCCCGCCGGGTGTGTAGCCCAGTTGATTGATGCGTATCCAGCTTTCTGGCTCCTCTTTTTTACTAAACGAAAGAACAGGCAGTAACAGAATGAATAA
>CALRSN020000222.1:0-5074 GCA_943370865.1 Bordetella parapertussis | reverse complement strand
TCAAAACATGAAGTCTATAAAGTTGCTCTTTGTCTGTGCCGTCTGGGTTTGTGCTATAAACATAGTAAACAACTTTTGAAAAACTTTTTGAAAATCGGTCTTCTGGCAAATCCTCAAACCACTCATAGCCCCAAATATTTTTGTCTTGCCATTTAAAAAAAGTAAAATTGAAATATTCGTCCATTCCTTTTGGCAAAGTTTTATTTTTATATGCTGTATAAAGTATGTCTTTATATCTTTTTGCATTGTCAAGTTGACCTAAACCAAAATATGAAACAACAATATTCTTCGTCATAAAATACTCTCTGCTTGCAAATTTTTCATCAAAATAAGGTTTTGCTTTCTCAATGAGCTTTAATGTCTCCAAACCATAAAAAAGTGAACTGTCAAATTGTTGGTTGTCTCTGAAGTTTTTTTCAATTTGTGTTGCTGAACTTGTGTAATGCCATAAAATGTAATTATAAATGGTGTCTTTTTTGTCACATTTTGGTTCTATGCCTTTGAAAATATTATATGCCGACTTGAAATCATTGATTTGCATTAGGCTGTCAGCAGTTTGATAATTGTTTAAAATATCTGTCTGGCCGTAAGTAAGTTTAGAAACTGTAAGCAGTAGAATTATTATTAGTCTGTTCATGTTTTTGAGTCTTTTAGCATTGTGTATAACACATAAATTTACACCGTCCAAACTCAACTTTCAAAATTTAATGGGGTTGAAAACACTTAGTTTTCTATTACAGTAATCTTCTCTTAGTACCCAACAGCGGGTATAAAACCTGTTCCATTTATTATTACTTTTAAGCAAATAACCCACTATGCTTTATTTACTCGATGCCGGCGGAGCCAGTCTATATTATTTTTTCTTTGCCTTGTTTGTTGCTTTTGTACTCTTCGCCATCCTGGCCGAGGCCGTGGTCATGATACTGATGAAGTATAATATAAAATTCAAAAAGGCCTTCCTGGATTCTTTTCTCGCCAACCTGGCTACATTTACCCTGGGCTTTGTGCTGATTGAATTTGTAAGTAATTTTTTTAATTCCACTGAATTGTTCAACCTGTTCGTACTGTATATCATGTCGGCACTGATGGAATGGGCTGTTTTGTTTCTTCTGAACAGGGCGAAACCGGCTAAGCAAAGTTTTGTGGTGGCGGTGGTAATGAACCTGCCTACTTATGCCTTCCTGGTATTAATCGGGATGGGAAGATGAAGGAGAAAGCGGTCATACTATTCCTTGCTCTGGGGCATGGATTGAATGATCTTATTGCCGGTTATTTCCTTGGCAGGCTGGTACAATTGGAGGCAGACCTGTTCCAGGTAAGCCTTGGCCTTTTCCTGTATAACTTAATCGCTTTTGGAGGCCAGTACCCGGTTGCCCTGTGGCTGGAGAAATGGAAACAACCCAAACGGTTTTTACTGCTGGCTTATGGATTGAATGTATTGGCAGTTATTTTTTTCCAGACGGCACCGCAATTGTCCATTGTGCTGGCCGGGGTGGCTTCGGCAATCTATCATGTGGCAGGCGGTACGGTGTGTGCCCGGCAAAATAAAGCTGCAGATATTGGTTTGTTTGCCGCACCGGGTGTAATGGGGTTGATAGCGGGTGGTTACTGGGCTTATGCCGGTGCTGATATCTGGCTGTACCTGCTTGTAGCAGCATCTCTTTTCCTGGGTGGAGTATATTTTATACCGGTAAAGGATGCAGATCAAAAACATTTAGTTCAACCAGCTCCTGCACCTACTATCTCACTTGACCGGCACGATATCATCATGATCATTTTGCTGACGGTCATCTCACTCCGTTCGGTGATCTGGAATATCTTCCAGCTCCTTCACGAAAAAGATTATCACTGGCTCATCGCTATTGCAGCTGCCGCATTTATCGGTAAAATAGCCGGGGGCTGGATCGCTGACCGGGTAGGATGGCGGTTATATACGCTGATGTCGCTGGCGGTAGCCACCCCGCTGCTGAATTTCTTTAAAGATGAGTTATTGCTGTTCTGTATCGGTATCGGGTTGCTGCAATCGGGCATCCCAGCCACAACGTCACTGCTTATTCATTCCATGAAGGGAAGAACAGAACAGGCGGTCGGACTTTCTTTTGGAACAGCTATCATATTGGGGGCTCTTGTGTTTTACAGTCCACTGCGGCCCTGGTTATTTTCGGCCGCCGGTGGCTGGTTCGTGGCCGCCCTTCTGCTGGTTCTTATCGCCTTTTTAAAGCCCTGGCAAAAGAAATTTTTACTTCCCTGAAGCCTGTAAATCAGCCTGCTTGACGGCTACAGATCTATCCCCGTTTTTGGTTATTCCGGGACTGTTCCGGAAAGCATTAATTTACACGGGAACGGCAACCTTTTATCCCCGTTTCCCGATTAGGCTGATGAAACCCGATCAATATTTGCTTTCAGCTGAGGAATTGACCTACCATGTCGGGGCTTGTGCCCTGAATAAAAGAGAGAGCCAGAAAATTATCTACAACTCTTTCTATGGCTATGCTATGGCCATCTGCGACCGTTACACCAACAATGTTGATGATGCTGTGGAGATACTGAATGATGGATTCCTGAAAGTTTTCCGGGAGATACATCATTACAGTCCTGCTTATGCGGATGTGGTCAGCTCCTTCAAGGGCTGGCTGCGGAAGATCATGGTCTATACCGCCATTGATCATTTCCGGAAATACCATAAGCAAAGGATGATAACGGATATTGACCCGGTGATCATGCAGGTGCCGGCAAAAGGAGAAGATGCGGTGGATAAGCTATCGTATGATGAGATCATCCGGGGAATACAGGATCTGTCGCCGGGATACAGGACAGTGCTGAACCTGTTTATCATTGACGGGCTGAGCCATGACGAAATTGCTGCGCAACTGGGCATTTCAACGGGTACTTCCAAATCGAATTTGTCCAAAGCCCGGAGACAGTTGCAGAAGATATTATTTAAACAAAATCAAACCGAGGAAGCGAAAAATGCAGTTTGACGATTTTGATAACAGGATAAAGGATGCGGCAGACAACCATCACCCGACCTATGATGAAAAGGCCTGGGATAAGATGGAGGCACTGCTGGATAAGCATATGCCGCAACAGGAGAAAAAAAGAAGACGTTTCTTTTTCTTCTGGTTGTTTGCATTGTTATTACTGGGTAGCGGTGCTGCCTGGTTGCTGCTGGAGAAACCATGGAAGAATGAAGAGTCGGCAACAGCTGTTGCCAATACAGGCCCTGAAAAGAATACTAATGGAACAGTTACTCCCGGTTCAACGACAAGTGCAGCAACTGAAAACGAAACAGCCACAACTCCTGTAAAGGATGCCAATACTACCAGCAATACAAATGCTGAAGGAAATTCAGTTACCACAACAACTGATACCGATAAAAAAGTAGTTGAACCAGCAAGTGCAGGATCATTGAGTGAGCAAAAGCGGGTTGTACAACCTGCAGGGATTGGTTTGAATAAAGAAGCAGAACAAGTCATTACGACAAGGTCTTCTGGCATTGGCAAAAAGAAAAAGAATACTAAAGAGACACCGGTAAATGATAAAGCCATTGTTACAGCAAACGATCCCGATAAAATTGCTGAGCCGGTTTCCATGCAGAAAAAGGAAACCCCTTCAACGAACAAAACAGTTGAACCAGCAACGGCTGTTACGGAAAGCAAGCCTGTCAATAATACAGTTGAACCGGCAACAGTAAGTGAAGAGAAAAAACAGGAAGTTAATAAACCGGCTGAAGAAAAGTTAACAGCACCCGTTGTTCCGGAAAATAACCTTGTAAAAGAGGAAGCAAAGAAAAAGAAAAGAACAAATTCATTCTTTTTCAGTTTGTCAGCCGGACCTGATGTGAGTGCAGTAGGTACCAGTAAGATCGGTAAAACAAGATTGCTTACAGGTGCGGGACTTGGATATACGTTCAATAATCGCCTGACGGTAAGAACCGGTTTTTATATGACGGATAAAATATACACTGCTGCGCCCAAAGATTATAAACCTGAAGTCCCAGTTCCCGGTGCCCAGTATCTTACAAAGATCGGCGCTGATTGTAAAGTGTACGAGATACCGGTGAGCCTTACGTATAACTTCAGCCGTTCTGAAAAACAAGGGATCTTTGCCGGGGCAGCTGTTTCTTCTTTGTTCATGAAAAAGGAAACCTATCAATATGTGTATGATTATCCCGGGCAGCCTACTTATACTTATACCAAATCATACAGCAACGAGAATAAACACCTCTTTTCTATATTAACCTTGTCTGCCGGGTACCAGCGCAAGCTTACAAATTTCCTGTCTGTTGCAGCAGAACCTTATTTGAAATTGCCTCTTACAGGTGTGGGACATGGTAAAGTGAAGTTAAGTGGAGGAGGAGTTCAGTTTTCATTACTGGTCAGTCCTTTTGCAAAGGCCAAACCCAAAACAACAGCAACAAAATAATTATAACCATAGACCTTTACCAACCGGGGCCATCTTTTGGATGGCCTCTTTTATTTGCCCCAGCGGAATGTTTTTATATCAATACCGGCCAGGTCCAGTACCCGGTCAACAACCGTGGCGGCTACTTCTTCGATGGTTTGGGGTTTGCTGTAAAAGGAAGGAGTGGCCGGGCAGATAACAGCACCTGCCAGGGTCAGGGTTTCCATATTGCGGATATGAATAAGATTGTAGGGTGTATCACGGACTACACAGATCAGTTTTCTTCTTTCTTTCAATACCACATCAGCAGCACGGGTGATCAGGTCATTGGACATACCCGAGGCAATGCGTCCTAAGGTTCCCATGGAGCAGGGGATGATGATCATCGTATCGTATTGTCCCGAACCCGATGCAAAAGGAGCCATGAAATCAGTAGTTGAATAAAACTTAATTGGATAATCAGCATATGCTTTGTTGTCAAGCTCGGTTTCCCATACCAGTTTTGCATTCTCGGTCATCACTACCGACAACTCATTCCATTGTTCTTTGGCGGCAATCAGCTTATCAAGCAGGTTCTTTGCATAGATGGAACCACTGGCACCGGTGATGGCAATAACTATTTTTTTCATGCTGTTATAACTGTTCAAAGCTGCTAAAAGTTTGTGGAAGG
>CALRSN020000221.1:0-5081 GCA_943370865.1 Bordetella parapertussis | reverse complement strand
TAGGAGTATGGATGGCTTGTATGCTTAGCCTTGGCGCTTCAGCACAGGATCTTCATTTTTCACAATTCATGAATTCGCCGCTGGTTACTAATCCCGCTAATACAGGTTTTATACCGGATGGTGATTACCGGCTTGGGGTGAATTACCGCAACCAGTGGTCATCCGTTATGACGATTCCTTATAAAACCATGAGCGTTTTTGGTGATTTTCAAACCATGAATAACGAGGATAATACTGGTTGGTTGGGTGTAGGCGGACTTATTTTAAGAGATGTAGCAGGTAGTGGTAGCCTTACCTCAACAAAAATATATGGTTCTGTGGCCTACCACCAGATGATTGACCAGGGTAGTTTGCTGAGTTTGGGTTTTAATGTGGGATGGGCCAATAAAAATATCAATGTAACCAACCTGAAATTCCCCGACCAGTTTGACGGAAAATTCTTTGATAATAAACTTCCCACTTCAGTTGCGCTGGATAGAAACAATATCAATTACCTGGATATACAGGCTGGGGTTAATTATGCGTATTTCCCCAATAGTATGACCTATTTCAATGTTGGTTTTTCCACCATGCATATCAACCGGCCCAGGGAATCATTTTTTAATGCGGTGGCGGGTATTGACAACAGGATATCCATGCGGCATAACGCTTTTATCAACGGAAGTTTCAAGCTGAATGAACAATGGATCATCAATCCCAATGTATATTTTTCTTACCAGGCTAAATCTACAGAGCTTGTGGGGGGTATGAATGCGCATTATAATCTGTCTGGAGACGGGGAGAAAATACTGATAGCCGGTTTATACTACCGACACCAGGATGCGGTGATACCTATGATCGGTTTTGGACTAAAAGACTACAATTTTGCATTTACCTACGATGCCACCATGTCCACACTGCGCAATTATAATAATACAAGAGGTGCCTTTGAATTCTCACTGATCAAACAGGGTGCTTTTGACCGCTACAACGGCAACAGGCGGGAATCGATGTGCCCTTCTTTCCGTTATTAATAGGCTGAATTTTCACTTTACCAATTCGCTGATAAGTACGATTTTTACAGCCTTAAGCCTGTAAAATAAACGAATGAACACATTAGCTAATTCTGCACTTATAGCACAACATATTGAGGCCTTCAGAAAGATCGTTGGTGAGAACTATGTTTTCGTGGACAAAGAATCCCTGGAAACCTATGCTCACGATGAAACCGAGAACCTGCATTATCCTCCTGAGGCCGTTATTAAACCCCGGACTGCAGACGAGATCAGTGAGATCATGAAGATCTGTAATAAAGAAAGAATACCTGTAACCCCAAGAGGTGGTGGTACCGGGCTCAGTGGTGGGGCTTTGGCACACCTGGGTGGTGTGGTCCTTTCTATGGAAAGAATGAATGCGATCATTGCAATTGATGAACGCAACCTGCAGGTAACGACGGAACCCGGAGTTATTACAGAGGTATTACAGGATGCTGTAAAAGAGAAAAAACTTTTTTATCCACCGGACCCCAGTAGCCGGGGATCTTGTTTTATTGGCGGAAACATTGCCGAGAACAGCGGTGGTCCAAAGGCGGTCAAGTATGGTGTAGTAAAAGATTATGTGCTAAACCTGGAGATGGTACTGCCCAATGGCGAGATCATCTGGACGGGTGCTAATGTATTGAAGAATTCAACCGGCTATAATCTTACACAACTGGTAGTAGGCAGTGAAGGCACACTAGGTATCGTTACAAAGATCGTCCTCCGTCTCATCCCGCTTCCCGAATTTGATATATTGATGCTGGTTCCTTTCAGAAATCTTGAACAAGCAGGTGAGGCGGTGAGTGCTATCTTCCGGGCCGGCTTCGTACCCAGCGCCATGGAGCTGATAGAGATCAACGCACTGAATATAGTTAGCAAATTTGTGGATAGTAATGCGGTGCCGGTTACACCCGATACGGCTGCGCACCTGATCATTGAAGTGGATGGTAATAATATGGAAGTACTGATGCAGGAAATGGAAGCGATTGGTACTTTGTTATCTCAGTATGATATCGGGGATATATATTTTGCGGACGATGCGCAGCAAAAAGCCGAACTCTGGAAACTGCGAAGAAGAGCAGCTGAAGCCGTGAAAATGATTGGTTATACTATTGAAGAAGACACCGTGGTACCAAGGGCTGAATTGCCTGCGCTGATCCGGGGTGTGAAAGAGTTGGGTAAGAAACATGATTTTGAAGTGGTTTGTTATGGGCATGCCGGTGATGGTAACCTGCATATCCGTATCAAAAAGGAGGGGATACCGAATAGTTATGGCAGCGAAGAAATGAATAAAGTATTAAGGGAACTGTTTCAGTTAGTAAATGGATTGGGTGGAACAATCAGTGGCGAACATGGTATTGGATTGATCCAGAAAACATATATGGATATTGTTTGCAAGGAAGCCAATCTTCAGCTGATGCGGGGAATAAAAAAAGTTTTTGATCCCAATAATATTTTAAACGCCGGTAAAATCTTCGATGCATGATCATTGTATTTTATAATAAACCTATAGTATGAAAAAAATAATTACGGTCTTTTGTGTGGTGCTGACCGGAATGGTTTCCATCCACGCACAGGAAAAGGAGGAAAGTGAAAAGGGAGGATTCAAAAAGGAAAACCTGTTTACCGGGGGAAGTGTTTCCGTGGGTTTTTCTAACAATTCTGTACTGCTGGGTGGAAATCCTGTTTTTGGCTATAGTGTTACCGATTGGGTCGATGCCGGGCTTGTTTTAAATTATACCTATACTACTTACAGGGATTACAATTTTGTCTTCAATGATAAACTCAGGCAAACGGTATTTGGTGGCGGAGCTTTCCTGAAATTGTACCCGGTCCGTTTTCTTTTTGTACAAGGACAGTTTGAACATAATTTCCTGAAACAGAAATTTATTCCAGTGGCAGGGGTAACCCAGGTCTATAATACTGAAGCCAGCAGTTTCTTACTGGGAGCTGGGTATGCCACAGGTAGGTTTGGGAAAGGTGGCCCTCCCTTCTTTTATTTCTCAGTCATGTTTGACCTGATAGGTGATATCAATTCACCTTACACCGATGGCTATGGCCGAGTTATTCCTATTGTAAGAGGTGGTATCCAAGTGCCGCTTTTCCAGGGGAGTAAAAATAATTAAGATACTTCTTATAAGTGTATAACCAGCTCAGCGGGAGTATTAATTACAGTAATTCTTTTTGCCGCTTTTTCATAGAGAAATTTTTCCTGCTGCATCACTTCTATGTGTTGGATGAGGTGATCATAAAAGCTGTTACTGTTAAGGATAAATATCTCTTTATCATGAATGGAAAGCTGGGTCCAGGTCAGCATTTCAAATAAGTCGTCAAGGGTGCCAAAACCACCGGGTAGCACTACAGCCGCATCGCACATGCTATAGATGGTTCTTTTTCTTTCATGCATATCTTCTGTTATGATCAATTGGCTGATACCTGTATGTTGCCGTTCCCATTCCACTAATACTTTGGGGATGATGCCAATCACTTTCCCACCATTATCCATCACAGCATTAGCAATAGCTCCCATGATGCCGACATTACCACCACCGTAGATCAGGGTTATATTTTTTTGGGCCATTAGCTTCCCCAGCTCAACAGCCTGTTCCATGTATAAAGGATTGTTCCCTGTATGTGAGCCGCAAAAAACTGCAAGTGATTGTATTCCCATAGTTCTGCTAAATTGCGGCAAAGGGATAACAAATTTGTTTATCTTCAAAATTCAGTATTGCACATTTTTATAATAAATATTCATTAACAGAAACCCGGTTGTATGTCACCTGTCCTCCTTTTCTCCTTTGTTATCGGATACTTTTTATTGCTGCTGGTAGTAGCGTGGTACACGTCCCGTAATTCTAATAATGATTCTTTTTTTATCGGTAACCGCAACAGTAACTGGATGCTGGTGGCATTTGGTATGATCGGAACCTCTTTATCAGGGGTGACTTTTGTAAGCGTTCCGGGTGGGGTAGGAACGGGTAATTTCTATTATTACCAGATCGTATTAGGTTATTTGCTGGGGTATATAGTGATTGCTTTTGTCCTGATCCCGTTGTATTACCGGATGAACCTGACAAGCATCTATACCTATCTTGAAAAGAGGTTTGGGGTCAATGCACATAAAGCCGGGGCTTTCTTTTTTATTCTTTCCCGTACCGTAGGGGCAACAGCCCGACTTTACTTAGTGATCAGTGTGCTGCAGATATTTATTTTTAATAAAATGGGTATCCCATTTGAAGCAACAGCATTGGTGATTCTTGTACTCATCCTATTGTACACATTCGAAGGTGGCGTAAAGACGATCATTTATACTGATACCCTTCAAACTACCGGTATGCTGGTGGGCCTGGTGGTTTGTATAATTGTGATTATAAAATCGCTGGGTACTGATTTTGGCGGTGCTATTTCGATGATGTCGGACAAAGGATATACCCGGATATTTAACTGGGATGTCAATTCCGGATCCTTCGCCCTGAAGCATATAGTGGGTGGTATGTTTATCGCTATAGCCATGACAGGGCTTGACCAGGAAATGATGCAAAAGAATATCAGTGTGAAGACCCTGAAGGATTCGCAAAAAAATATTATGACATTCACCGGGGTACTGATGATTGTAAATCTCCTTTTCCTGGTGCTTGGCGGGGTGCTCTATTTATACGCAGCACAGAACGGGATCAATGTCCCCCCGGATGATCTGTTTCCTACTATTGCCCTGAGTGATACTTTTAGTGGCGTAATCGGAGTCATCTTTATCATTGCCATAATATCTGCTCTTTTCCCCAGCGTGGATGGAGCTATTACTTCACTTACCTCCTGTTTTTGTATCGACATTCTTGGTATCAATAAAAAAGAAGGAACTGAAAAAGAAAAGAAAATTACCCGTTTGAAAGTGCATTTTACCTTTGCTGCTATTTTCTTTATCATGGTATTGCTGTTCAAATGGATTAACGACAAGCTGATCATTGATTTTATACTCAAATTTGCCGGAATAACCTATGGCCCTTTATTGGGCTTATTCTCCTTTGGTATTCTCACGAAGCGGCGTCTTAATGATAAACTGATCTG
>CALRSN020000220.1:0-5087 GCA_943370865.1 Bordetella parapertussis | reverse complement strand
GACTTTAGCCGGGAATGTCCCCTCCCGGACTTATTCACATATGGCTGAAATATTTTTAGGATTAGGGCAAACAGACTCCGCATTGCGTTATGTACAATTAACCAACGAAGTAACTTCAAAAGAAAAAGATGCTTACGGATATGCCCGGGTACTATACATTTTTGCAATAGTATATAAAGCAAGAGGCGATATTGACCTTGCAGAAAGTTATTATAGGAAATGTATTGCTTACAGCGATGCTGAAAATATTTATGCCCCTTATGTAACCGCTGCAATTCATTATGGACAATACCTGTTAGATAGCAAACAATATAATTTATCTAAAGAGTATGCTTTAAATGGTTTTAATAAAGCCATGCAGGCAAAAAATAAATTGGGGATAACGAATGCGGCAGCATTGCTTCGCAAGGCTTACTATGCCATCGGGCAAAAAGACAGCTCTCATTACTATTCTGATATAAAGGATGCTTACAGCGACAGTGTATTTAATGAGCAGCAGCGAAATCAAATTCAAAACCTTTCTTTTAGCCAAAAGATAAAAGAAAGCGAAGATGCTGCAAGGTTATCAGCAGAAGAACAAAAGCGTAAACAAAACATTCAATACGCTTTAATAGCCCTCGGCATTATCAGCTTCATCATTTCTTTTTTACTACTCAGTAGAAAACACATCACCAATACAAAACTGATTCAGTTTCTCGGCGTGGTGGCTTTGTTACTGGTATTTGAGTTTTTAAATTTACTCCTCCATCCCTTTTTAGAACGTATCACCCACCATTCGCCAGTGCTGATGTTGCTTGCTTTGGTTTGTATTGCGGCATTGCTTGTACCATTGCATCATAAATTAGAAAAATGGGCTACGCATAAATTGGTGGAGAAAAATAAAGCGATACGGCTGGCGGCTGCGAAGAAAACGATTGAGGAACTGGAAAAAGATAAATAAATACAGGTGAACTAAAATTATTGTTCTATGCAACCAAGTACAACACTCTCCTCAAAACGAATTGAATCCATTGATTTGCTTCGCGGAGTAGTGATGATCATTATGGCTCTCGATCATACCCGTGATTTTTTTCACCAGGAGGCTTTCACGGGTGACCCGCTCAACCTGGCCAGCACGACCCCCTTTTTATACTTTACCCGCTGGATCACCCATTTATGTGCCCCCACTTTTGTTTTCCTCTCCGGCGTATCCGCCTGGCTGCAGCATGGCCGTAAAACAACCAAAGAACTCAGTGGCTTTTTAATTACCCGTGGGCTCTGGCTTATCCTCCTGGAAATAACGGTCATTACGTTCGGAATAACAGCGGATATTCATTTTGGGTTTTTTGTTTTACAAACCATCTGGTCTATTGGCATCAGTATGATCATTCTTGGCCTGGTGATCTGGCTGCCGTTTAAAGTCATACTCAGTATTGGTTTACTGATTGTGCTCGGTCATAACAGTTTGGATTTTGCAGAAGCAGACCGGCAGGGGAATGTATCCCTATTCTGGAATTTTTTACACCTGCCAACAGTTGTTCCCCTGGGTGGCGGCCATTTTTTGGGCATCTTCTATCCCTTTCTTCCCTGGGCAGGATTAATGATGCTCGGTTATTGCTTCGGAAAGATTTTCACAACTAGCAATCCGCCCCGCAGAAATAAAATAGTATTGTGGACAGGTGTTGGCCTGTTGGTTTTCTTTATTGCAGTAAGGGTGATGAATATATACGGAGATCCTTCTCCATGGAGCCAGCAGAAGAATGATCTCTTTACTTTTTTGTCATTTATGAATGTTACCAAATACCCGCCCTCTTTATTATTCATCGCGGTAACTATTGGCGTTGCACTGCTTTTTATGGCGTTGGTGAAAAACACCAGCGGCAGGGTATCAAAGATCATTTCGGTATATGGCAGGGTTCCCTTCTTTTATTATATCCTGCACTTTTACCTGTTGCACAGCATCACTATTATTCTCTACCTGCAGCGGGGACATAGCATAACAGAAGGAGTAAAGGGGGTGCCCGGTCTTCCTTTTAAATTTGCTGTACCCGGTGAAGGGTATAGCCTGGGTATTGTTTATATAGTATGGATAACAGTTGTTATTGCCCTGTATCCGCTATGCAAATGGTATGACCGGTATAAAACCAATCATAAAGAAAAATGGTGGCTTAGTTATTTGTAAATTTTATCATTCGTTAAAGCCTGCTATAACTTCCTGCAGTTTCTGTAACTTGTATCCATGAAGTGGTTACTCATTCTTTTATTTATTCCTGCAGCCTCCCTGGCGCAGGATTGCGATATCCTGATCAAAAATGGTAAGATCATTGATGGTGCCGGCAACAGCTGGTATTATGGAAATATTGCGGTGAAAGACGGGAAGATCCTGAAGATAGGAAGGGACGTCAATCCTCCTGCTAAAAAGATCATTGATGCTAAAGGGCTGATCGTGGCCCCGGGTTTTATTGATGTACATACCCACCTGGAAGGAGATGAGATAAGAGAACCTAATGCCACCAATTTTATCCTGGATGGTGTGACCACCTGCATCACCGGTAACTGTGGTTCTTCTAACGTGGATATTGGTAAATACCTGCGCTGGATTGATTCATTAAAGTTATCCATTAATGTAGCCACACTGGTTGGTCACAATGATATCCGCAAAGCGGTGATGGGCCGGGCCAACCGGGATGCCAGTGTTGTTGAATTACAACAAATGGAAACACTGGTGGATAAAGCGATGAAAGAAGGAGCGGTTGGTTTATCCACCGGGCTGATCTATATACCCGGTACTTATACCAAAACACCGGAGATTGTTGCTCTCGCAAAAGTAGCTGCTAAATATGATGGCGTGTATGCCACGCATATGCGGGATGAAGGTGATAGTGTGACCTATGCGATTGAAGAAGCACTTACGATAGGAAGAGAAGCCAACATACCCGTAGAGATCTCCCATTTTAAATTAAGCGGTCAGCATAACTGGGGCAGAAGTAAGGAAACTGTGGCGATGATCAAAAAAGCAAGAGAAGAGGGACTGGAAGTCACCATTGATCAGTATCCCTACACAGCCAGCAGTACTTCGATCAGTACACTGCTGCCGGATGAAGTGCTGGCTGATGGACAAGATTCCATCAAAGCAAGATTACAACGGCCGGAAATAAGAAAGCAGGTTACTAATCATATTTTAGCAAGGCTGAAAAAAAGAAAATTAAAACACCTCAGTTACGCCGTAGTTGCTTTCTATGGCCCTGATACTACTTATAACGGCAAAAGCATTGAACAGATCAACCTCCTGAAAGGAAAAAAACATAAGGCAAAATTTGAGGCAGAAACCGTAATGGATATCATGATGAATGGAGGCGCCAGTGCTGTTTTTCATGGTATGGGCGAAGAAGATGTCAGACGCATTATGCAATATCCCTTCAATATGTTTGCCAGTGATGCCACTATCAGGGTGTTGAATGCCGGCATGCCACACCCGAGAGGATATGGAACGAACGCAAGGGTACTGGCAAAATATGTACGGGAAGAAAAAGTGATCTCTTTGGAAGAAGCCATCCGCCGGATGACCTCTTTACCGGCACAAAAATTTCAACTCAAAGACCGTGGCATACTGAAAGAAGGAATGGCGGCAGATATTATCATCTTCGATGAAAAAGAAGTAAAGGACGTTTCTACTTTTGAAAAACCACATGCTTATTCGACCGGCTTTCATTTCGTCATCGTAAACGGCGTACTTACTGTTGAAAATGAAAAACACCTGGGCGTAAGAGCTGGTAAAGCATTGCTCCACAAAGAGCTGTAAATTAACTGCACCTGCTTCTCTATTACACAAATGTGTAATTGCCGGGGCTTCCCCCAATAGCTACTTTTATGGTTCAAATTAAAAAACTTGTCAGCTATGAAACGAAGCAGCATTTATATCACAACAATTTTATTGTGCCTTTTTTCAGCCATGGCCGTTCACTCCCAGTTGAAAGACGGTGAAATCATCCGGATCAAAAATGTAAAGAGTGGTAAATATGCCAAGCCAACCAATGTAGCCGCAGCGCAGGAAGTGAATGCACAGGTTGTTTTATATACTCTTGGCGAGGATGCCCGTATGAAATGGAAAGCGATTGCGGTAGCGGGTGGGTATTTTAAATTTCAAAACCTTGCAACGAATAAATTCCTGGGCGTACTCAACAGGAGCAAGGAACAATACGGGTTTCTTTGCCAGAAAAACGAAATGGTACCCAGGCCCATGAATGTAACTCCCATCAATAATGAAGACCTGTACTGGAAACTTGAAAAAACAGCCACCGGTTTTAAACTTAAGAATAAAAACTCCGGCCTTCTTGCTGCCGTGGAAGGCGGCGGTGTCAACAATAATTCAAAACTTATTCAATGGGCCGACCAGGGACAACCCGATATTGAATGGCAGTTTGAAACTGTAGGATCAGGTAATTCTGCTGCAACCGGTAAAAAAGTATTGTTTGATGTCACCCTGAATTATATCGCTGTGTCCGAAGCCACCCGCAACCGGATTGATAATGGTGATTGTAAGAGGGTCTTTGGCCAGGTAAGTACAGAGCTTTGGGAGCTGGATGAGAATAATGAAATGAAAACAAGGCTCCGGTCTTATAACAATATGCCGGAGATGATCTATAACCAGACCAATCATGATGGCCCGCCAACTGCCGCCTTAAGTTATTACCAGGACAATATCAATGCTGCCGCTAATAACCAGATGGGAAAAGTAACTTATAATATCCCTGAAATCCTGTTGAAAGAAAAGAAACTGATGCTGGTGGTGAAAACTTATGTCGGCACCCGTCATAAGGATAATGATTTTGCCAGCTATGATGCATTAAGAATGGGTGAAGTGGTTCAGAACACTTATATACTGGATTATCGCAGCACACGGACGGAGACAATTCAAACCATTACCGACCTTGCATCCCGGTCTGCCAGTTCCACAGCTGATATGATCCTGCTGGGCCATATCATTCCATCTGCCGTTTTTGCCCGTGCTGATGATACCCACAATATCTGGATCAAATTCACTTGCAAAAAGAACTGATGATTCCCCTGGAAACGATCATACAAGCAACCTCCGGGTTGCTTTTTTT
>CALRSN020000219.1:0-5132 GCA_943370865.1 Bordetella parapertussis | reverse complement strand
GGTGGGTATATCATTGGCATAGTTCCAGTTATTGATCCAGCCCATACTGATCGGCTTATAACCTGCAGGCAGGTTATTATACACAATGGCGGCATAATAATCCGGCCCGTAATCAGGACGATAAATTTTAGTAGCTGTACTTTCATTTTTAAAAGATGTACCGTCGAATTCACCAACAAAATATTGCATATAAGGAGCAGGTGAGTGCATAAGCACCCATTTAGTTTTTCCGGGCTCTCCCTGGACCGGTATTTCAAACAGGTCAGGACATTCCCAAATGCCGGTGGTATCACCTGCCGGACCAAAGCTGCTCATCAGTTGCCATTGCTTCAGGTTAGTGGATGAATACAACTGTACTTCTTTTTCAATAGGTAAAACAACCGCCATGACCCATTTTTTTTGGGGCGAATGCCAAAACACTTTAGGATCACGAAAATCTTTCTTGCCAAGATCCAGTACAGGGTTGTGATTATATTTTATCCAGGTTCGTCCATCATCCAAACTATAAGCTATATGCTGTGACTGTTTTATATTCTCAATATGTGCTGTATAAATTGCCACCATGGGAATTTGTCCGGGGTTTTGAGCAAACCCGCTTGTGTTATATTCATCCACCACACAGCTACCGGAAAAGATCATGGTATCTTTTTCCTCAGGTATGGCCACCGGTAAATGCTGCCACCGAATAAGGTCTTTACTCACCGCATGTCCCCAGCTCATATGACCCCAACGGTTCCCAAACGGGTTGAACTGGTAAAATAAATGATACTCTCCTTTGTGGTAAACGAGTCCATTTGGATCATTCATCCAGTGAATAGCAGGGGTGAAATGAAAAGCAGGTCGGTATTTTTCTTTATAGAAAGTATTGACTTGTCCTATTGCTAACAACTGGAACAACAAAAATCCGGGGAGAAGTAATTTCCGCATAACCAACCTATTTCACCAGTAAATTACTGAAATATGTTCTAGTCCTTGCAGGCAACCCGAACTCAGGATTTGTCTAATGCCTGCAAAATATCCTGCAATACATCCTCAGGATGTTCAAGACCAACTGAAACCCTGATCAGTCCCGGCGTGATACCTACAGATTGTCGTTCTTCTTCTGTTAATTTGGAATGGGTGGTGGAAGCAGGATGTGAAGCAATGCTTCGACTGTCGCCCAAATTATTGGTCATGGAAAGCATTTGCAAGGCATTCAGAAATTTCCTGCCACTTTCAATGCCTCCCTTCAGTTCAAAAGTAACGATACCGCCGCCGTTACTCATTTGTTTTTTTGCAATTGCATATTGCGGGTGTGATTCCAGGAACGGATATTTCACTGAACTGATCTTCGGATGATTTTGTAGGGCCACAGCTAATTGCATGGCATTGGATGCATGCTTATCCATGCGGATGAATAATGTCTCCAGGCTTTTACTAAGCACCCATGCATTGAACGGACTCAATGATGGGCCGGTATTTCTTACAAATAAATACAACGGGTTGATCAGTTCTTTCCTGCCAACTACCACCCCACCTAATACCCTGCCCTGCCCGTCAATAAATTTTGTTGCCGAATGCAGTACGAGATCAGCGCCAAATTTTAAAGGTTGTTGTACCGCCGGGGTAGCAAAACAATTATCCACTACCAGCAAAATATTATGTTGCTTGCAAAGAACTGAAACATATTCAATGTCGATGATATCCAAACCCGGGTTACTCGGTGTTTCGATATACAACATTTTTGTAGTTGGTTTTATCAATGGGGCAATCGTTTCCGGCTTGCTCATATCAAAATAAGAAGACTCGATTCCCCATTTTGGCAAATATTTAGTAAGTATCGTATGGGTGGAACCAAACACTGCAGAAGCAGAAATGATATGATCCCCTTGGGATAGTAAAGTCATGAACGTCGAAAAGACAGCAGCCATGCCTGTTCCGGTGGCAATACCATCTTCTGCTCCTTCGAGAGCAGCTATCTTGGTAATGAATTCATCAACGGTTGGATTGGAAAAACGGGAATAAATATTCACCTCCAGTGAATCATCGGCAAAAGCGGCAGCCATATCTTCTGCTGATTCATACGTAAAACTGCTGGTCAGGAATAGAGGAGTTGAATGTTCTTTCTGACTTGTTTGATTGGTCTGAATACGGATCGCATTTGTTTCCGGGTGTTGCTTCGCCATAACCTTTGCTGTCTTTAGAATTAAGGCGGTAAAGATACAATCCAATGGCTGATGAAAGGTAAAAAAAGGGCAGTGTGAAAACACCGCCCGGCTAACGATTGCTTGCCATATGAATAGTGGTTACGGAGGGGATCGAACCCTCGTAAAAGGTTTTGCGAACCTCTGCCTCTCCTCTCGGCCACGTAACGCTTACCTTGATGAGCAACAGCTTAATGGGTTAGATATTGGCTGAAGCTCTCATACTTTCAAGGGTATGTAATTAGTTGATCCTTGGTTTTAATCTCACCTCTAATTTTTGGTTGATATCAGTAATATCCAGTTGCTGCTTTTTGAAATCCCAATGTTCTGCCGTCAGCAACAGGGGTAATTTCCTGATCGTAGTGATTTTAAATTCCCCTTTGGCATTACTCAGTGCTTCCTCCTCACCCAGCGTAACATAAACCAGCGCATCTGCTACCGGTTTGCCTGTTTTTTCCGACACCACCACACCTGTTACCGTATTGACAGTCCCTGGAGCTCCTAAGGTAAACCCGGATAAGACTACGAGGACAAAGGCAGATGTCAGAACAAGTACGTTTCTCATCTCTTCACGAATTAATATTTAGCAAAAAAAGGTTCAGTTATTAGTCGATCAAATTTATAGACTTTTAATTTTATAAATTTTCCCCCGGTACAGCCCCCATTTTCAGCCGCTAGTCGTATTTATATAAGTAGGAATAATACCGGTTACCAATTGTTTTATAAAACAAAATGATGACGGCAGATAAACTCAGCAGAAAGACCGTAAGATTAAAGTAGGGGTATGACACCCATGCCAGTATTCCGACCAGGGCCAGTCTTGCAAACTCCAGGTGGAAGATCCAGCGTCGTTGCTCCAGCATACTGCCGGTGGTGATCACACTCAGTATTATGAAAAGGGAAAGCAAGGCTATCTTAATCCCGCTGAAATAATGCTCAAACAGGATCACAAAAAACAACAATGCCAATGATAAGATAGTTTGTGCCTTTATGTAATTCAGCAGGGGAACAGAATACTTTACCTCCTGCTCTTTAAATGACAGTTTTCTTTCCAGGCTGGCTCTTATTCTCGGGTCAATATCATCAGGCCTGCCGAATATGGCCTTGAATTTCTGCTTAAACCCTTTTGTTCTTTTAAAAGCGATAATGATCTCCAGGATAAAATGAAAATGCTGCCAGAGAAAACTATGACTGTTCAACGGCTTGGTAAGACCATAGACAGGTTTTTCTTTTTCCTCAGCAAATGTTCCCAGCATTTTATCCCAAATGATCAATACATCCCCATAGTTCTTATCAAGGTATTGCGGGTTACTGCTGTGATGCACCCGGTGATGAGAGGGTGTAACCATAAAATATTCTAACCATCCCAATTTACCTACGAGTTGTGTATGCGTGAAGAAAGGATACGTACCATGAATCAGCAGGAAAACAGTGATCATTTCAGGAGAAAAACCAATAAGAGGGAGAACCGCCCAGAACAAACACCTTGCTGTAGCCTGCAGTACCGTGATCCTTGCCGAAACGGTAAAATTATAATCATCGCTCTGGTGATGTACCACATGCACACTCCAGAATAAATTCACTTCGTGGCCAAACCGATGATACCAGTACCACATAAAATCAGTGAATAGAAATAACAGTACCCAGGTAAAAAAACCCGGATTGATATTGAATAATGCAAAGTTCTTGTGTATCCATACAAAGAAGAAGTAGAACAGGCCGGTGGCAAACAGGTCAGATAACCGTTCGGCTATTCCTACATTTATATTCGCAACCGCTTCATTAAAATGAAAATTATCTGCCTTCCCTTTTTTCTTACTGAGATAATACTCCAGGTACATCAGCCCTGTAAAAAATGGAACGGCAAGTGCCAGGTAATTTAATTGCATACAATTGGATTTAGTATATCAATAATTATCAGCTTCTCTCTGCTTTGGTTTTTGATACTGTATAAAGTTCATACCAGTCCTGCCGTTCCAGGTCAATATCAAATGCATCCACAATATTCCTGATCCTTTGCTCACTGGTTGTTCCGATCAGTGGCAGAGCTCCTAGTTTTATCAGCCAGGCCACAGCAATAGATTCAATATTGGAGTTGTATTTCTTACTGAGCTGCTCCAGTTTATAATGTACCCTTACTGCCAGTTCATCAGTGCCATTCTCTATCCGTCCGCCAGCCAGGGGTGCTGCAGCCAGTGGCCGCATATATTTTTGTTTGATATAATCCAGCTGTCCGTTATCCAGTGCTGTTGTATTCAGCAGGTTCAGTTCGATATGATTGGTTACGATCGGTGCTTTCAGGTAAGAAACCAGTAGCTGGTGCTGGAAAACAGAAAAATTAGCCACCCCTATATTCCTGATCTTTCCTGAACCTCTCAAACGTTCCAGTGCCAGGGCCGTCTCTTCCAGGTTGGCAAGGGGATCTAATTGATCCAGCAGGAAAATATCAATATAGTCGGTCCTTAGTTTACGAAGCGAATTATCCACACTTGCTGTAATATGCGCTGCTGACGTATCAAGATGTTTCACCCGTACACCCGGCCGGTTGGGATGCGGGAGATTCACTCCGCATTTGGTAAACAAAACAACATCTTCCCTTTTGAAAGATTTTTGTTTTAATACCTCACCAAATAGTTCCTCACACTGGTATCCGCCATATACATCTGCATGATCAAATGTATTGATACCCTGTTCCAGGCAATAATTCACAATTTTTTCCATTGCTTTCAGGCCGGAGTCACCATTGTGTTCCCATCGCCAGAAACCATAGATTGCGGGAGATACTTTCGGGCCGGAATCACTCAGATAGATCTTTTTCATTTTAACAGTATTTGACAGGTGGAACGTAACTAACCAGGTAATCATCGATATCTGTTTCCACCACGTTATTAAAAATTGTTGTGGCTATCATTTGCCCGGCAAAAGCAACCAGCGTTACGATATCAGCAG
>CALRSN020000218.1:0-5142 GCA_943370865.1 Bordetella parapertussis | reverse complement strand
TATCAAAACTTACCAGGTCCTTAAACTGCTGAATCCTGTTATCAATATCTTCTTTCGTTACTTCTTTTAATCTTGTCGGGCCAAATTTTTCCACACAAAAACTTGCCATTGCTGAACCGACGATAATACCCCGCTTCATATTATCGAAAGAGATATCACCGGTCTTGGCCAAGAAGCCAATAAAACCACCTGCAAAGGTATCGCCGGCCCCAGTTGGATCAAATACATCTTCCAATGGCAAAGCCGGTGCATAGAACACTTCATCACCATGAAATAATAAAGCCCCATGCTCTCCCTTCTTAATGATAAGGTATTTTGGTCCCATTTCCATGATCGACTTGGCCGCTTTTACCAGTGAGAACTGGCCGGTCAACTGTCTTGCCTCCGCATCATTCACCATCAGCATGTCCACATATTTCAAAACAATGGTCAAGTCAGCCATCGCCGATTCCATCCAGAAATTCATCGTGTCCATGACGATGAGTTTGGGACGCTGTTTCAATTCCTGGATCACATTCAGCTGCAATTTCGGCATCAGGTTACCCAGCATCAGGAACTCAGCTCCCTGGTAACTATCCGGTATATGAGGATCAAAATCGGCCAGTACGTTCAGGTCTGTTACGAGTGTATCCCGGCTGTTCATGTCTTCATGATACTTGCCACTCCAGAAAAAAGACTTCTTATTGGGGACTATCTCTACCCCGTCCAAATGTACCCCCCGGCCCCTTAGTTCATCCAGTTCCTCTTTGGGAAAATCACTGCCAATGATCGATATCTGCTGCACCGGTTTTATAAAATGGCTTGCGGCATAAGCCACATAGAGGGCTGATCCGCCAACGATCTGGTTGGTTTTTCCAAATGGAGTTTCAATTGCATCAAAAGCCATGGTTCCTACGGTGATCAAAGACATGCTGGGTGTGATTTACGTGTTAGATATATAATATATTTACGGCGTGCAAACCTACTGCAATTTATAACACCAACTGCTGTACGACCTATGACTTATTTTACTAATTTGGTTGATTACTAATTACCTTTGGTTATGGCCAAAACACAACGCAAAAAAGCATCGAAAAAAGAGCTGATCCTCCGCAAGGCAGCCGCCATGTTCCGGGAGAAGGGCTTTGCCGCCACTTCCATGCGGGACCTGGCCGAATCAGTGGGCATTGAAGCCGCCAGTTTATACAACCATATCCGCTCCAAGAACGAGATACTGGAAGCCATTTGTTTTGATGTGGCCAACCGTTTCAATACCAATATTGATATCGTTGAAGCCTCAAACCAGAATTCAATCAACAAGGTGGAAACACTTTTACGCTTCCATATTCAGCAAATGGTCGACAATTATGAGGAAGTATATGTTGCTGACCGGGAGTGGAAACACCTGGAAGATCCTTATCTCTCTAATTTCCAGAACCAGCGGAGAACTTACCGGAAAAAATTTGCCGGCATTATTGAAGAGGGTATCCGTAAAAATGAATTAAGAAAGATCGATGCACCTACTTCTGTGATGATGATGCTCCATGCTGTCAGCGGTATTGAAAGCTGGCACCGCAGCACGGCCAAGATCAACGCCAAAGAATTAGAAGATAATATGATCACCATCATGATCGATGGTTTGAGAAAACAAGGCTGATACGTATGTCAATCCACTTTAGTCCGCTCCGCATCAAAGAGATCAGGAAAGAAACTGCTGATTGTGTCTCTGTTGTTTTTGATATCCCTGAAGCGTTACAAGCAAACTTTGCCTTTAAACAGGGACAGAGCCTGACCATGCGGGCAATGATCAATAATGAAGAAGTACGCCGCACTTACTCAATCTGCAGCTCCCCATTGGACAATGAATGTCGCATCGCTGTAAAAAAAGTAGAAGGTGGCCTGTTCTCCACGTTTGCCAACGAACAATTGAAAAAAGGAGATACCCTTGATGTAATGCAGCCAGTTGGGAAATTCTATACCGAACTGGATGCTGCGCAATCCAAAAATTATGTGGCTTTTGCTGCCGGCAGCGGAATCACTCCTGTTTTGTCATTAATCAAAACAACCCTAGCAACCGAACCCCTCAGCAATTTTTCGTTAGTATATGGGAATAAGAACCGTGGTTCTATCATTTTTTTTGAAGAACTGGAAGGGTTGAAGAATAAGTATATGGAACGGTTCAATCTTATCCATGTATTAAGCAGGGAAAAAACTGATTCCCCAATAAGTTTCGGAAGAATAACTGCTGATAAACTAACCGATCTTAACCGGTTGATTGATTATACCACTACCGATGAGTTTTTTGTATGCGGGCCAGAAGAAATGATCTTTTGTGTGAAAGATTATTTAATCGGAACAGGAATTGACAAAAAGAAAATTCATTTCGAATTGTTCACTTCACCGGGACAGAAGAAGTCCTCGGTCCATAGTCAACAGACCACAGATAGCGAGACTAAAAGCCAAATCACTATCAAACTGGATGGCAGAAGTTTTGATTTTGAACTATCCTTAAATAGTGATACCACTATTTTGGATGCTGCGCTGAAAAAAGGGGCTGATCTTCCCTATGCCTGTAAAGGCGGCATGTGCTGCACCTGCAAAGCTAAACTGTTGGAAGGCGAAGTGATCATGGATGTGCATTGGGGCCTGGAAGAAGAAGAAGTTGAACAAGGCTATATACTTACCTGCCAGTCGCACCCCAAAACTGAAAAGATCGTGGTGGACTTTGATGCGAAGTAAACTCCCTTTAATAAATACCCTCCCGACGGTATCTCGTTCCTCCGGTAAAATGCTGATTTTTATTCTTGTTACTGTTTGCCTTGCCTAATCAGATTATTACATTAATTATTAGACCGTTTTTGTAGTGGCACTGAATGGTGTGTGAACATATAACAAGCTACCATTCATTTCCACCAGGCGTTCCGGTTTACCCGGGACGCTTTTTTGTGCGAATAAGCTCCAACAAAACGACTGAACACCTGTTAGTTTTGATTAGATTTGTGATCAAATAAAGTAACACTATGCCTGTTCAGGATTTTGAGCAACTCTTCCAGGATAAAATAGACAACGAGGTCAAGATCGAACCGAAGGACTGGATGCCCGAGGCCTACCGGAAAACCAATATCCGGCAGATCAGCCAGCATGCCCACAGTGAAATTGTAGGTATGTTACCCGAAGGCAACTGGATCTCCAGGGCTCCTTCATTAAAAAGAAAAGCCATCCTGCTGGCTAAAGTGCAGGATGAAGCCGGTCACGGACTTTATCTTTATTCAGCTGCCGAGACACTGGGGATGTCCAGAGAAGAAATGATCAATGACCTGCACAGTGGCAAAGCAAAATATTCTTCGATTTTCAATTATCCTACTTTAACATGGGCTGATATTGGAGCCATTGGCTGGCTGGTGGATGGCGCCGCTATTATGAACCAGGTGATGCTGACAAGAACATCCTACGGTCCCTATGCAAGGGCGATGGTAAGGATTTGTAAAGAAGAAAGCTTTCACCAGCGCCAGGGGTTTGAAATACTGTTGGTTTTATCAAGAGGAACAGCAGAACAAAAAGCCATGTGCCAGGATGCAATCAACCGCTGGTGGTGGCCTGCTTTGATGATGTTTGGCCCGAAGGACAGCGAGAGTACCAACAGCGACCAGAGTATGAAATGGAAGATCAAACGAAAAACCAATGATGAGCTGCGGCAGAATTTTGTAGATATGATCGCTGAACAAATAAAAACACTGGGTATGAAACTACCCGATGACCGATTGAAATGGAATGCAGAAACAAAGCACTATGATTTTGGTGAGATCAACTGGGATGAATTCTGGCAGGTGGTAAAAGGAAACGGACCCTGTAATAAACAACGACTCGAAGCAAGAAGAAAAGCATGGGAGAACGGCGAATGGGTGCGGGAAGCAGCAGCGGCCTATGCCCGGAAGAGAGCGGACAGGCAAAAAGATAAAGCCGCATAATAGAAGTTAACAGGTTAAAATGTTGACAAGATATCGGAGCAATAATCCTTGTCAACCTCTCAACATATCAACATTTCAATTAAAGGACATGAACTTCATCAGGAAATTTTATTACGGGGATATCCCGGAAGACAAAGCAGGCGGAAATATTGTTTCCAGTAGCAGTAAAACCGACTGGCCATTATGGGAAGTATTTATCCGCAGCAAGCAGGGGCTTGATCATAAACATGCCGGAAGTTTACACGCAGCTGATGCACAAATGGCCATAGAAAACGCCAGGGATGTATATACGAGGAGAATGGAAGGGGTGAGTATCTGGGTGGTGGAATCAAAATATATTCATGCCTCAAGCCCTGATGAAGCCGCCAGTTTATACGAACCGGCGAATGATAAAGTATATCGCCATCCTACGTTTTATGATCTGCCGGATGAAGTAAATCATATGTAAACCCAGGTAAGAGTTATTATGAAAGATTATTTAATTGACTATTCGCTTCATCTTGCAGATAATGCGCTGATACTCGGTCAGCGGAATGCCGAATGGTGCGGGCATGGGCCGGTACTGGAACAGGATATTGCCATCACGAATATTTCACTTGACCTGGTGGGACAGGCAAGAAATTTTTATCAATATGCCGCAGAACTGATCAACCAGTCAGCTGATAAATCTACCCACCCGGCAACAGAAGATAGTCTTGCTTATTTAAGAACCGAAAGGGAATTCAAGAATTGCTTATTGGTGGAACAACCTAATGCAGACTGGGCGCAAACAATATTGCGCCAATTCTTTTTCAGTAACTACCAGTTTTTATTATACCAGGAATTACAAAAAAACAATGATACCCAACTCGCAGCGATCGCTGAAAAATCATTAAAAGAAGTAACCTATCACCTCCGCTGGAGCAGCGAGTGGGTGATTCGTTTGGGAGACGGTACTCCAGACAGTCATCAAAGAATGCTGCAAGCCATTGACGAATTATGGCGATATACCGGTGAAATATTTACCGCTGCTGACTATGAAAAAGAAGCCGGTGTTGATCCGTTGCTTTTTCAACCGCAATGGCTCAGCAAAGTGAAAGAGATTTTTGATGAAGCCACACTGCCCATTCCGGAGAAAACATTTATGCAATCAGGTGGTAAAACAGGCACCCATACTGAACATCTTGGTTTTATTCTTACAGAATTGCAATACATA
>CALRSN020000217.1:0-5147 GCA_943370865.1 Bordetella parapertussis | reverse complement strand
GTGTTGATTCGGGAATACTGATTCCCTTCGCAGCTAATACCGCTCTTACTTTCTTGTGATTTAAAATAAATGCCTGTACCCTGGCATTGGTAGCACCTGGTCTTCCGCTACAGGCACCACAATCATGGGCGCCATGATGCGGGTTGTTGGCACTGCTGCTGCCATGGGCTACGATATAGACCACCGGGGCAAAATTTTTCACCAACCCAATACCTCTTAAAAAACCTTCAGCCCTTGCTGTCATTTCATCAATGGTATAACCGATCTGCAACCCGTTCTCCACATCGGCAGGGTCTGTATTCTCAATTGTCAATACTGATAATTTGTCCATATGTCCGTACGCATTGGAAATAGCCGGGCTCATTTTTGGACGAAACAGCATTTGCATTTTTTTTACAAAGGCCCAGAATCCGAAACCAATGCTCAGGAAAAAGCCGGATAAAATACCATGTGTGTATTTAGTATAGATCAGTTCTTCTTTTGCTACAGCTGTTGCGCCAGATTCTTTGATCAGGAATTTTGGTGTCACCGGTGCAGGGCAAAGTTTATCGTAGAATTTTCCGCCTTGTTGCTGGAAATAAAATTCGACGCCAAAAAATCCGGGAGCCCCGAATGTTACTGCTTTCTTATCTACAGCTTCGATATGCCGGCGGATGGAGTCTTCTCTTTCATCAATACAAAAGATCGCCTGTAAAGAAGGCTGCTCTTTTGATATTCCATTTGCACTTGCATGATTTTCCCTGGATTCCCTTTTTTCATTGGAAAGTAAGATTCCTTTCAGCACTGAATCATAATAACTCCATTCAAATGCATCCTGCCATAATTCAATGACTTCTGCAAATTCTGTTTGCGGAACATTGGCAAATAAATCAACCGGCGGAACCAAAACATGAGTAGCCAACGGTTGCCAATTGCTTCCCAATGTATATTGCAATGCGTCCAGTTCCAGCAGCAATTCAAACTCCACCAGTTCCTTTAAACTGATCTGCTTCCTGTCAAGGAGGGTATGCGGGTTGTCTTCCACAGCACTCACGAAACCGCTCCAGCCATGATGCGCAAACTGCTGATCAAATAAGTATTGTTCAAAATATTCTTCCTTTCCAACTATGGTCTTCAATAAACTGCTGAGAGAATAATTACCTGACAGGAACTGCTTCTTTACTGCTTTGGTCTTAAAAAAACTGACCAGGCCATTTTGCTCCAGTTCTTTAATACTTTCCAGGAAGGGTTTGTTTACCACCGGGAAGGGCTGTATCGCAATACCTTGGTCCAGAAAACTACAAAGAATACGAAACAACAGGGGATGAACTTTATTATCGAGGTCAACCTGGTAAACATCCTTCCAATAGTTGCGCAGCTGGCCGATACGTGGATGATTGATCGTATCATATGATTTGGAGATAAGGTTTTCTTTCCACGTACCCGCTGCGTTCTTACCCTTTTTCCCGGCGATGATCATATCCAGGATGTCTTCCCTGATCCTTCCTGTATTGTACATCTCCCTGTACTCTGCTAACTGGAGATGTACCTGGAAACCGAATATCCGTGAAGCCTTGAAAATGCCTTCATAGAATTTCATGTGCTGAAAAGCATGCAGGGAATTATGATGTATAAAATCCCTTAGTGCCTGCTGTGATGGCAGGTAATGCTTTAGTTCATTCAACACATGTTTTTCATCAAAATGCTCGTGCCGGGTTACCGGCTTTACAATCGTTCCTGTTTCATTTGGCATTAGTGTCGTTTAGTTTTTTCCTGAGTGCACATGAATAGCATCTTCCATCTTATATGCCGGCTTGAAGTTCTGCAGGGTTACCAGGATGTTTTTATCTTTTGAACCGAAATTCAAAAAATCCCTGATCAGCTCCAGTACATCATAGTCAATATATACTGTATTAGCCGCATCAATCACCACTTTACTGTTTGGAGGAAGATGCGCCAGTGTTTGTTTTACCGCTGCTTTATTCAGAAAAGAAACCTCCTGTGCCAGGTCAATATAAATGGTCTCTCCTTCTTTATGTTTTTCTTTCTTGAAAAAGTAAGCCAGCTTCATATTGCCCCGCAGGATAAAGAAGATGCTTACCGCCAGGCCAATACCAACACCTTTCAGCAAGTCTGTCAGCACCACCGCAACTACCGTCACAATAAATGGAATAAACTGGTGTTTGCCGGTATGCCACATATGCTTAAATACTTTCGGGCTGGCCAGTTTCAACCCGATCATAATGAGGATAGCTGCCAGGCAGGCCATAGGTATTTTATTCAATAAGAATGGAATGCTGACCACTGCCAGCAACAGGAAAACACCATGAGCGATGGCCGATAATTTGGTTTTTGCCCCTGAATTAACATTGGCAGATGTTCTTACAATAACCGATGTCATGGGTATACCCCCTATCAAACCTGACAGGATATTTCCTACACCCTGCGCCTTTAATTCAACGTTGGCACTGGAATACCGTTTCATCGGGTCCATCTTATCGCCGGCTTCCAGGCATAGCAACGTTTCGATACTTGCAACTATAGCAATAGTCACACCCACCACCCAGACTTTACTATTGGAAAAAGCCGAAAAATCAGGCGTGGAGAACTGACCAAAAAATTCACTGAAGGAGGAAGCAGTAGGAAGAGTAACCATGTGTTCCTGTCCCACGATAGCTAACGGGGAGCCAGTTGATTTGAAAATCTCATTCAGGATGATACCCACCACCACCACCACCAGTGCACCCGGAATGGCTTTGATCTTTTTCAACGCAGGCACTTTATTAAATGCTACGAGGATACCTATCGAGATAACGGTGATCATAATAGCTCCCAGGTGTGCATAATTAAAGGCATGGATGATCTCTGTGAAGAAACCTTTATCCTCGCTCAGTAACTCATAGGAAAAAAAATCTCCTTCATGTTCTTTATCATAACCGATCGCATGCGGTATTTCTTTTTTAATAATAATGATACCGATAGCCACCAGCATCCCTTCGATCACACTGGTTGGGAAATAACTGGAGATACTACCGGCTTTCACAAATCCAAGTGTTAATTGAATCAACCCGGCAATGACCACTGCCACTAAAAATGGTTCGTACCCCAGGTCTGTGATAGCTGCTACGACAATTGCGATCAGGCCCGCTGCCGGTCCTGATACACTTACGTTTGAGCTACTTAATAAGCCCACTACAATTCCCCCGATCACCCCGGTGATTATACCTGCAAAAGGAGGAGCACCACTGGCTACTGCAATACCCAGGCAAAGCGGTAATGCTACCAGGAAAACGACCATACCAGATAACATATCCGCTTTGAAATACTTCGTACTTAACTTCATCTTTAGTTCTTGTTTTAAATTAATTCAGGTTTTGCTTTTTACAGTGCTGCAGCTTTCAGTTGTTTATCCTCTTTTTTCATTTTGGTCAGGTTCTTAAAGAAATCAACCTTGCCATTTTCAATATTATACATACCTCCCACCAGGCCTATCTCGCCTTTTGCAAACATTTCTTTTATTATTTCGCTGCGGGTGAGAATTTCTTCCAGGCTATTTTCCACGTTGGCATAGGCCACATTATCATGAAACAGGTGGTCCTTTTCATTCTTCAGCATTGCTTTGCTGATAGAAGGCTGTATCCGGTTCAGTAATTCTGTAATATGCCCGTCCTTTACCCCGGCTTTTGCACTCTTGATGGCACCACATTCTGTGTGACCCAGTACTACAAGCAATTTTGACCCAACATACTTCACCGCATATTCAATACTGGCGATGATATCATTATTCACAACATTACCGGCCACCCGGATACTGAACAGGTCACCTAGTCCCTGGTCAAATACCAATTCCACAGAAGTGCGGGAATCCATACAACTCAGTATTACAGCAAAAGGATATTGCCCTTCCCGGGTTTCATTGATCATTTCCAGATGATCATGGTCAGAGTTCAGGTTGTTAACAAACCGTTCGTTTCCTTCCACCAAAATTTCATAGCATTTATACGGGGTCAGGTTGGCAAGGTATTCTTTAGAGTGTTTTCTCATCAGTTATATAGTTTATATAGTCACCACACATAGTAGTGACATTAGTTAATAATGTAATTACATATTATGCCCTTTGACAGGCACAGAAAATGTGTTCAGGATTGTTTGGAATTATCCAACATTGGGAGGGGGAACAAGCAGTTCGCCATGATAGGCTACATAAGTGCTGGCATTCTCGCATTTATGATACGATAAAGTCAGTAACAAGAAATGAGCATCATGATGCTGATCATGCAGGTATTCTTCGGAGAAAGAACTACTGCTGGGAGCTTTTTCTTCCGTGTTATTGCCAAACGGATTGGCTGTTTCTTCTTCATTACCAGCCAGGGGAGACTGGGTTTGCTCTGTTTTATTCTGTTTGGCTACTTCCTGCTGGCAGGCATACACAAATGGAGCACTAATGGTAAGCCACAGCAACGCCAGTATCATACATACAGCTGAAGCCAGTTGAAAACCACTATATGTCTTTTTGTTCTTCACTATTAAAAAGTGTTGCAAAGTAATACATTATGCCCTGCCATCCAAACCATTCACCCTCCTGCGCTGACCCTTTTGCAATAAAATACCCGTTGCCAGCATAAGACGTAAAAATAACAGTGAACCCGGGTACTTGTTGAACTTTATTGTCATTTCTTGATTAAAAAATTTCAACTTTTTGATTTCCAGTAAAAACGAACAACCGTTTGCTTATTTCGGCTCGTTTAAAACTACTTTTGATCACCAAATGATAAGTAAATGAAACCCTACGAAGTATTACTCAATGATAATAAGCACTGGGCGGCTAAGAAACTGGCAGACGATCCTGGTTTTTTTGAGCGGCTGCTACATGTACAGTCTCCTGAATTTTTATGGATCGGGTGCAGCGACAGCCGGGTGCCCCCCGACCAAATTACCCAGACTGAGCCGGGTGAGATATTCATTCACCGTAATGTAGCAAACCTGGTGGTCAATACTGATGTGAACCTGATGAGTGTGGTGGACTATGCTGTTAACCACCTGAAAATAAAACATGTGGTGGTCTGTGGTCACTATGGATGCGGTGGCATCAAAGCCGCCATGTCGAATGAAGATTTTAACCAGGTGCTGAATATGTGGCTGCGGAATATCAAAGATATTTATCGTAT
>CALRSN020000216.1:0-5152 GCA_943370865.1 Bordetella parapertussis | reverse complement strand
ATATCGTCTGTAGTTCTTTCATCACTGGCAATATATCTCACTCCATGCCCGCTGAAAGAATGATTGAGTAACTCTTCAGCCGCTGCTGCTGCAATATCACTGGTATCAGTAAGCACCAATTTGTAACCGGGTCCGCCGAAGTTGCTGCCGATGATATTCATTTGCTTTACCATGCCTGTATTTGCGAGGAAGTTGGAAAAGAAATAGGAAGGACGCAGATGAACTATATTCACTTCTTTTAATTCATTCAGGACTTTTTCAACTGCATATAGACCACTGACAGGGCCGCAACCACCAGGTAAATGAGCGCCGATGCTGCTCAGGTTTACAACATATTTGATGTTGCTGTCTTTTATAGCATCCGCATAATTTTTCCCGATCTGCCCGATAAATTCTTTCCAGTTGCTGGTAATATCAAAACGGGGAGGTACCATGGTATAAACGGCATCGGCCCCTGCAAATACAGTTTTCAAAAACGCCAGGTCATCAACAGATCCGATTGCAGCAACGGCTCCTTTATCTGTTAATGCTTTCAGGTTGGCAGCATTACGACCAAATACAGTTACCTGGTGCCCGGCCGTTAATAATTTTTCGGCTAAAGGTTTGGAGATATTGCCGGCTCCCCCGGTGATTACATACTTCATTGTGTTTGATTTTAATATTTGTATATACAATTAATAGGTTAAAAAAAATCAACCAAGCTTATCTGCCACTTTTCCCATATTCTGTACCAGCTTTGCACTTTCATCCTTTCCTAAAATGGCAGAATACCGGGAATAAAATTCATTCAGGCACTCTTTAAGTTTTGGTAACAGGTCTTTGCCTTTTGGAGAAGGGTACACATTCGTCATTTTCCCTTCCGTTGTCCGCACCAGTAGCTTCTTTTCTTCCAGTTTTTCTATGAGGCGGGTAACTGTACTGGGTTGTAATTGCAGGTGATCGGCCAGTAGCCCTGGTTGAATCCCTGGCTCTTCCAGCACCATCATCAGCAGGTAGGCATGGCTGGGTGAAAGATCAACTTTGCTCCAGCTTTCCTGTGCCAGTTTATCAATTTTACGGGCCAATGAGTTGGCCGTAAAATACAAGCACTTGCAATATTTGCTGTCTGATGTTTTCATCGGGGCAAAGATAATGGGTTTATAATTGTATATACAAATAAGTCAATAAAAAATTTGTTAACTGTCCGGGTGGGTCTTCCTAAATTTACAGCATGGCAAATTCCAACCTGAATACGGAGAAAGATGGGCTGAGTGCAGCGGATAAAGAGTTTGAAAATAATATCCGGCCCGCACAGATGGAAGATTTTGCCGGGCAGGCACAAGTGATTGAGAACCTTCGCATTTTTATCAAGGCGGCAAAGATCAGGGGAGAAGCGTTGGATCATGTTTTATTCCATGGCCCCCCCGGTTTAGGAAAAACTACTTTGTCCAGGATAGTTGCTAATGAATTGGGTGTTAATATTAAAGAAACATCCGGCCCGGTAATTGAAAAGCCCGGCGATCTTGCAGGGTTGTTAACCAATCTTGAGCCTAATGATGTATTGTTTATAGATGAGATACACAGGCTGAGTACAGTGGTGGAGGAATACCTCTACGCAGCTATGGAAGATTACCGGATTGATATCATGATCGACAGTGGCCCCAATGCAAGAAGTATTCAGCTTACATTGAATCCCTTTACACTGATTGGAGCAACTACAAGAAGCGGCCTGTTAACCGCTCCGTTACTTTCCCGTTTTGCGATCAAATCAAGGCTGGAGTATTATTCAGCTGCAACATTAAACAAGATCATTCATCGTTCTGCCGGCATTTTAAATACTAAAATATCTAATGATGCTGTTGCGGAGATTGGAAGAAGAAGCCGCGGCACCCCCCGTATCGCCAATGGATTATTAAGAAGGGTGAGGGACTTTGCACAAGTGCTGAATGATGGGGAGATCGATTTGGGCATCACACAACATGCATTGAAAGCATTGAATGTGGATGAATACGGCCTGGATGATATGGACAACCGTATTCTGCTGACCATTATTGAGAAATTTAAGGGTGGCCCGGTGGGTATTACAACCATTGCCACTGCCGTTGGTGAGGAAGCAGGCACACTGGAAGAAGTGTACGAGCCATTCCTGATCCAGGAAGGCTTTATGCAGCGGACGCCGAGAGGTAGAGAAGTAACCGCAAAAGCCTATGAACATTTAAATAAAAACAGACCCAATATACCCGGCAGCCTGTTTACGTAAGCGGCTCAAAATTTTACAAATTTGATTTTTTGCATCTTATAATGAAAACACAAACCTTATGAGAGTTTTTAAGTTAGCAGCTTTGATACCTGTTATCTTTCTGTTCACTGCCAGTTCTTGTATCACCCCCCGGAAGTTAGATAAAAAAATTGCCGAACATTATGGAAATACCATTCCTGACAAAGGCAGAAAAAGTGATTTTATTAATTTTCGTTTTGAGAACAGTATTCCGGAAAGCAAACTGTCCAGCAGCGCCAAGACCCGGAATAAAGTTGTGCCTGCATTATTTTACTGGAAATGGGATCTTGCCCAAACAGCTACGCTAAACAGTATGATGCCTATGAGCAATTTTACGAGTTCTTTTGTTACAGAGGCAAACGCTAAAAAACTGAAAGAAAAGTTGAATGGAGCTGCGATTGATATTACTATTAAGACTAACCCCGGCGATTTTCATCTCCGGGACCAGGGCTGGTTAGTGTACCTTCTTGTGGCATATGTTGGGAAAGATAAATTCTATGTAGACCCTGTACATGCGCAATTTTCTGTTTCGTACACCGTCAACTATCCTTCCGGAGAAAAAAAATCAGGCAACCTCTCAACAGAGAATATTAACATGAAAAAGACGCCGCGGTTTTTTCAAAGTTTTAAGGGTATGGTATCCGAATACCTTTCAGCCTGTGATGCAAACATTAAACTGATGGCCAAAGAGCTTGCCGGCCAATTATATACAGAACTCGTAAAGGAATAGGGAAACACAGGCTTATTGCCCTTTAAACAAAAAAGCCTCTCCGGGAGGAATTATTCTAATGCAACGATGAAGTTAGTACTGCTGTCAGGTTTTAGAATATGAAACATTATCTTATAATATCTCTTATTTCCCTTTTTACATTATCAGCATGTAAAAAAAGCCAGCAAGACAACCAGGGGGATAACTGGTTTCATATTGAAATAAGAACCTCAGCCAATTTTGATTGTAAAGTGCCTGAAATAATTTTCCTTGACCGCCAACAAGAGGCCTACCAAATTATAGGAGACAGCCGTGGTATTTATTTAGCAGCAGGATTGCCCAAAGTATTATATCCAACCGGTACGAGGCTTTTTGTATCAATTGAACGGCCTGTGGCAAGCCAGCAGTTGGTATGTACTACAATGGGTCCTGGGGCCATTTGGTCACAAGTACTTATTAAATCCGTTAAATAAAAAGGATTACTGGTTTCCCGGTAATCCTTTAGTCTTATAAAGATTGGTTCAGGCTATTATTGCACCACCAGCCTGAATCCATTTCCATGGATATTCACGATCTCGATCTTGGGATCATCTTTCAGGTATTTACGCAGTTTGGCAATATACACATCCATACTGCGGCCATTGAAATAAGTATCGCTGCCCCAGATCTTTTTTAATGCCTGCTCTCTCGGCAACAGGTCATTCAGGTGTTCAGCCAGCATTTTCAGCAACTCATTCTCTTTGGGAGATAAAGTTTGTGTAACGCCGTTATGGATCAGCTGGCGGAGTTTAGGGTTGAAATGGTAAGTTGAAAGATCGAATTCTTTATTTTCACTTTCCCTGTTGATCTCTTCATTTCTTTTCAGGATCGCTTTGATCTTCAGCATCAGTACTTCGCTGTCGAAAGGCTTGGTGATATAATCATCTGCACCCAATTTATATCCCTGGATGATATCATCCTTCATGGTTTTAGCACTCAGGAAGAACAGGGGAATATCCGGGTCCACATCTCTTATTTCTTCAGCCAGGGTAAAGCCGTCCATATTGGGCATCATCACATCCAGCAGGCAGAGTTCAAATTTTTCCCGTTGAAAAGCAGCCAGACCGAGGCGGCCATCTCTTTCCAGCGTTACATCATAATCATTCAGTTCCAGGTAATTTTTCAGCACACTTCCGAGGTTAGGATCATCTTCGCACAACAAGATTTTAGGTTTCTTAGCATCCATGGTTTGTAAAGTTTAATTCATATATAAGAAGACAAATAAAAGTAAATCATTTACCAAACATCTGAACAGGTGAATAATATTTTGTTAAGAGTCCCTTTGCCAGCCGTTTGACAGCCATTTTCTACATTTGTCATTTAATTGCTGATTATGGCTATGCATATTACACCCGATAACCGTTTGAAAAAGCTGATTGTGATCGGTGACCGCTTACTAATTAAGCCCACCAAACCGGACGAAAAAACGTCCAGCGGCCTCTACCTGCCACCGGGAGTACAGGAGAAGGAAAAAGTACAGCAAGGCTATGTGATCAAAGCCGGCCCCGGTTATGCCATCCCCATGCCGGTGGAAGATGAACCCTGGAAAAACGAAGAAGACAAGGTGAAATATGTGCCGCTGCAGGCCCGGGAAGGCGACCTTGCGATCTTCCTGGTAAGCGGCGCTACGGAAGTGATGTACGAAGACCAGAAATATTTCATCGTACCGCAAGGGGCGGTGCTGATGCTGGAAAGGGAAGAAGATTTATAAACTTCATTTAATTATGCCCCTATTTCCACTAACTTCCAACAAAAATTTTATCCATGGCAGATAATGAGAAATTTCTCCAGTTAGTTAAAGATGGCTATACTTTCAAAGGCGAATCCTTCAAGATCGGGTGTGCTATGCTGGATGGTACCGTAGTAAGCGGAGCTGATGTTTCAATACCCATGAAAACACTGAACCGTCATGGGTTGATTGCCGGGGCTACGGGTACAGGTAAAACGAAAACACTCCAGATGCTTAGCGAGGGTTTGAGTGATGCCAGTATTCCTGTTTTACTTATGGATATCAAAGGTGACCTGAGTGGTATTGCTGCAGCCGGAATCGTAAATGATAAAATAACGGACCGTTGCCTGAAACTGAATATTGACTTCAAACCGGCTGCCTACCCGGTGGACCTGCTGACGCTCAGTAACCAGAAAGG
>CALRSN020000215.1:0-5157 GCA_943370865.1 Bordetella parapertussis | reverse complement strand
AAGAATTGTTTGAAAGCAGGATGTTCAGCAGTTATATCGTAAAGTCAACTATTGACAATGCTGCTAATAAAACGTTGAGACAAATCTATCCAAGAGATCCGATCCTGGCGCTGTTGGAGGGTGATAATATCAAGGACAAAATATTCAATTACGAGCAAGATCTTTGGTCATATTAAGTGTAAGAAATACACCAAAAAATAGCAATAAAAATGCCCCGCTTACCGGGGCTTTTTTATTGCTTAAACCTTTCAAAACAAAAGAATTAAAAAAAGTTTTCAAAATCGTAAAAGTCCTATAGGAAAGTTGAATAAATGTCGTATTTTCGTCTCGGTTTTTCATAGGATATTGGATTTTAAAAACGGGGCTGGATTTCTATCCTGGCCCCATTTTTTTTGTTGTTAAACGATGCGATGAAAGCTTATTTTTTGAAATACGCAGCAATGATTTTTGCCTTTGATTTACCCACCCATTTTGCTAATTCTTCTTCTGTTTGCTGACTTACATTCTTAACCGATCTCAGCTGCTTTAACAGCATATCAGCTGTTGCTTTACCAATACCCGGAATATCTTCCAATTCGTTTTTAAAGGTCCCTTTACTGCGTTGCTGGCGATGGAATGTGATGCCAAAACGATGCACTTCATCCCTGATGCGACGGATCAGTTTCAGGCTTTCACTGTTGAAGGGCAGTTTCAGGGATTCCTGGTCGCCGCTAAAGAATATTTCCTCTTCGTTTTTGGCCAAACCGACCAGGGTTGTGCTGCCAACCAGTTCCAGTTCCCGGATCGCCTCCATAGCGGCGCTTAGCTGCCCTTTACCGCCATCAATAATGACCAACTGGGGGAAGGCCTGTTTTTCTTCTTTAAGCCGCTTATATCGCCTGTAAACAGCCTCCTTCATGGTGGCAAAATCATTGATACCTTCTACCGTTTTCACATTAAAATGACGGTAATCCTTTTTACTGGGCTCACCGTTCTTGAAGCAGACCATGGCCGAAACCGGGTAGCTGCCCTGGAAGTTGGAGTTATCAAAGCATTCGATATGTACAGGTGTCTCCTGTAATTGAAGATCGGATTGTAAACTCAGTAGCAGGTTTGTTTTACTATTCTGTTTCAGGTTCAGTTTCAGCCGTTCTTTACTCCTGATCTCTTCTATAAAATAGTTGACATTTTTTTCTGATAGCTCCAGCAGTTTCTTCCTGTCCCCGCCTTTAGGAACTGTTATCATTACATCAGTTTGGGGGAATTCAATGCTGAACGGAACGACTATCTCGGTGGCATCACTATTAAATGTTGTCCGGAGTTGTGCTACGGTGAAACTCAGTATTTCTTCAGGTGGCTCATCCAGATGTGTCTCCACTTTATTGGTCTGTGTTTGTACAATGGTTCCTTCTCTTACCATCAGGAAATTGACATAGGCAATATCTTTTTCTTTTACAATGGAAAATACATCCATATTACCCGTCTTTGCATTGGCCACAACAGATCTTGACTGGTAATTCTCCAGGAACTCGATCTTTTTCCGGGTGAGTTCTGCTTTTTCAAAAGCCAGGTCGGCAGCATGCCCTTTCATCTCTTCTTTAAAATGACGGATCACAGGAGACAGCCTTCCTTTTAAAAGGTTTTTCAGTAATAATAAATTCTCTTTGTAATCTTCTGCTGTTTGCAGCCCCTCACATGGGCCTTTGCAATTACCCAAATGATATTCAAGGCAAACTTTGAACTTGCCTTTTTGAATGTTTTTATCTGTGAGATTTAATGAACAGTTCCTGAGTTGGATCGTCTGCTTGATGAATTCCATTAATTCCCGCACTCTTTTTACAGAAGTATAAGGACCGAGATATTCAGATCCGTCCATAATTTTCTTGCGGGTAAGAAAGACTCTGGGAAAAGGTTCATTTTTGATGACGATGAAGGGGTAGGTCTTATCGTCTTTCAGGTTGATATTGAACCGCGGCTGAAATTGTTTGATCAACGAATTTTCGAGCAAAAAGGCGTCCTGCTCTGAATCTACAATCGTGAATTCGATCCTGTTGATCCGCTGAACCAGTTCATGTGTTTTATAACTGGTAAAAGTTTTGGTGAAATAGGAACTGACTCTTTTTCGCAGGTTTTTCGCCTTGCCAACGTAGAGCAATTCATTACTGCTGTCAAAATATTTATAGATACCCGGCTGATGCGGTATCGTGGTAGCGATATGTTGAAAATCGGCAGGGGTCATTGATTGGCGGGTTCATTCCAGATCACTTTTACGGTTGATATCTTTTCTTCCTCCCCGGGTAATTGCCGGATAGTGGTTACCTGGAAGCTGCGGTCCACCTGCCAGAGCATTCTTTTTTGCACAATGCTGTCTTTTGAGTTCAGCAGGTAATCGATATATAACGTCTTTACGATCGCATCGCCGCCACCCAGGTTGGGTTTCACATGCATTTCCTGGCGTTGTATTACAGTTTTGGATGGGTCTTCCGGCAAGTAAGTGATAATAGCCCTATCCATTCCTTCATCATAGCGGGATTCTTCCTTGTATTTCTTGCGATATTTTTTTTCAGCTATATCGGGCAGATCTAGAAAATCTTTCGCTAACGATCTGAATTCCTCTCTTTTCATGTAAGTGGTGTCGGTCCGGGTGCTGTCTATAATATCAAGTTTGATAATTGCATAAAGCGATGTATCCACACCGGCAATCTGGGAATTAATGTACGAATGGATAGAAATAAATTTTTTGGTTGTGTCTTCTTCTTTGTCTTTGCAACCGGCAACCAGCAGCAGGATTATACCGGCTAAAAGGAGATTTTTTTTCATGCCCTAAAATTAGCGGAAAACAAAGCTTCAAAAAAAATCCCGGCCGCAGCAGAGTGCAAACCGGGATATCTTAGCAAAGCGAGCAGTTAGTATCGGTTACTGATTCAGGGTAATACCGACTTTTAAACCAAAATCAAAAAGATTTTCTTTCACGGGGTATTTATTTTCAAAGCTTGACCGGATCTGGTAGCGGATCTGTGGGCCTACCTGCCATTTTGTTTTTCCGGCTCCATAGCTCATGAAGGCTTCAAAGCTTGTATTCATATTCCAGTTTCGGGTTAGCGAAGGAACTTTTACATAATTCTTGAAATCAGTCGATAGTAAGTAAGTTCTGTCGCTGATGATATAAGTTGGCTGAATGGTAGCAGCGATACCAAAATAATTGGCGTTGTTCTTACCGGGAATTAGTTTCATTTCAACACCTACAGGAAGCGATGCAGAGTAGTAAAGATTTTGCAGCCAGTTAGCGTTATTGCCGCTCCGGGTGCGATAGGTTGTTTCCCTTGAAATAGAACTGTTAGATCCGGCATCAAGGGCAATGGTTGCAATTTCACCGGGGTATGAATAAGCTTTGATGTCATAACGGCTTACATTGAATTGTAATCCTGCTTTTACTTGTATGACTTTTGTTAACGGATACTTGGCAGCAAATCCCAGTTCCAGGCCAATATCGGGTTTGTGTACCACTACGTTTCTCACATCATTATAAGCAGCGAAGGCTGGAATATTACCGGCAGAAGCCGCAGATTGTAAAAATCCTTTGTTCTCTGACAGTTTGCGATAACTAATAGTGGGGGTAATATATACCTGGTAAGCTATTTTTCTTGAGGGTTTACCCTTTTTGAAACTATTGACAACGCTTTCAATGGTCAGAGGGTACTCAGCAATCTCAGTGGGTTTTGTTATCGCAATACCTTTTTCATCAGTTTTTTCAACTGCTGAAGGGATAGGCGGTTCTGTTACTAATTCTTTTTGTTTGGAAGCGACAGATGTATGCGAAAGACTAGAAACGGAATTGTTTATATACAGGTCTTTCCGGTTTTTATTGTCTTGCATTACCTGTGCAGTCTTGTTGAGATCTGCTGGTGTGCCAGCAACAGGTGTTGCAATAACAGAACCCCGCTCCGCTATAAGACGTTCAGTATTTTTATAACTGGCATTAAAGCCTTGCAGCTCTTTTTGAGACTTGTTGTCAAAATTCAACGGGTGGCTGATCGCTATATCAGACGTTGGTTTGGCTAAAGAAACTGGTTCTTTAGCTGGTACTTGTTTATTGGCTGTTAATGGCGTGTTGCCTGTTGCTGCTGTATAGACCGGTTGTGTAGACTTATTCGCAGGAGTGGTTAACATCACCAGTGCAACCCCAGCCCCGGTCAATAGTAATAAGAAAGCCAGCCCCCAGCCATACCATCTGCGGCGTGTATGTAATGCTTTATCAATGCCCACCCACACTTTATCGGAAGGAAACATCCGGTATTGGTCTGCATTCTGCTTTACAAACTGCTCAAAATCCCTGTTGTTATAATTACTCTCCATAACCAGTTAGTAATTTAGGATACGTATTAAGTTAGTTATCTCTGGCTAACGGCGGCAAGCCAATCAGTCTGTTGTTTTGGTTTCAGTAATATTCTTTTCCTTACTAATATATCTTCCAACATAGCCCTGGCTCTTGTGTATTGGCTGCGGCTGGTACTTTCTTCAATATCCAGCATACCGGCGATTTCCCTGTGGCTGTAACCTTCGACCGCATACAGGTTCAGAACAGTCCGGTAACCGATTGGCAAAAGACGGATACACTCAACCACCTGTTTTGCCTGGATGATGGCAGACACACTCTCTTCCCTCACCTGTACTCCCGTTGCATGGATAATGTCCACACTTTCACTGAACTTCTTATTCTTTTTGAGGATGTTGATACAGGTGTGAACAATGATCCGGCGAATCCAGCCTTCAAATGCTCCCCTGTTTTCGAAAGTATGCATTTGTAAAAAGACCTTGATAAAGCCTTCCTGCAACATATCTTCCGCATCCTCCCGGTTGTGTGCAAAACGATAACAAACGGCCAACATCTTGGGGCTGTACCGGTTGTACAACTCCCGTTGAGCGGTAGTATCATTATTCAAACATCCTTTTAAGATGGCTTCCTCGGTCATAAATTCCCTTTGGTTGCCTGTAATTTAGACAATTTTAACGTACAAATGCTGCACGGGATTGTAAAATTTGGGGGATATAAATACCCGGGCCGGGTCCAAAAAACCGGGATTCAATAAAAAAATAAAGCCTGTCTTTTGACAGGCTTTATTTTTTTTGAGAGGTTATAAATTAGCCCTCAATGCAATGATGAAATTTATTCCGGGT
>CALRSN020000214.1:0-5173 GCA_943370865.1 Bordetella parapertussis | reverse complement strand
GCAGGAAGAATAGCACTAACAGGAGTTACTAAAGTAGCAAGACTGGGTCCCGAAGAAGCATCTGCCACAAAACCTGCCGGTACATTGGTGAAATTCCCAGTGTTACCAACCCGGTATTGTAACGCAACTGGTTGAACTGAGTTATCCGTCGAACCATCAATGTCACGAAGATTATATGCGACATTGATATTTTGAAGACCAGTTGTGGTCAAGTAGATTACAATATTTGGAGCATCCGCTGTACCAGAACCTTGTAATGCCACAACAGGGTCAGTAATTTCAAACTCACCAACGCCACCACCAGTATTTGTATTTGGTGCCGTTTGATTAGCAATTGCATCAATTGTGATAGTCCCTTCACCTAATAAGGTTTGCGGGTCTACTCCTGTAGCTGCAGTAATATCATCACCTCTGTAGCCAACAATGCCTGGCACTCCTGACCAATCATCATTTGCAGTGATTAATCCAGTGTTTGTCCAGTTTTGTGTGAAAGGGGGTGTTTGCGGAGTTGTGTTGAATAGTCTTGACGGGGCAAATGCCAGCAATCCTATTGCCAGAATAGCGTAAATTTTTTTCATGCTCTTAGTTAGGTTTTATGAAGAAATGCTTACACAGGGGTGATTACTAACTAAGGCTTCAGACAGGATTGGAACGGACAGCAAAAATATAAGGACCACTGTTAGCTCAGCAGTGGTTTATATTATCAAAACATGAACAATAGTATGCTCATTCGTTGAACCTTGTAAGGAGGGTTTGTAAGGCTATAAAAATAAGGGGGAATGGGCTTATGGCAAGTGAGAAGAGGTGCCTGTGGAAAACTATTTTTCCGAAGGGGTTTGCTTTACTTCCATATCCGGGAAAAGGGCCGATACCAGCATCAACAGCGTCGCCAGTACCAGCAGGTACAAACCGGTTTGCCGTTCCGGGCATTCGCCACCCGAACAGGTGCCGAGTACGAAATAGTTGCGGGCCGTCCAGGCCAGGTTGACAGCCACCACGGCCAGGTTCAGCCGCTTGGCCCATACCCGGGGGATCAGCGTCAGCGGAATAAATAAGGCCGCCATGACCAGGTTGATATAACCGGGCTTACCGAAATTAGTGCCGGCCGATTCCACCCCGCTTACGGTGATCTGTTTGGAGGCAATAATGACCCAGGGAGTAAAACAGGAAACAATCAGCAGCACCGCCGCTGCCAGGCCGATCCATTTCAGGTAACGCATAGGTAGAAATTGGGGCGCAAGATAGTGATTTCCGGGCCGGAGGCATCCACTTCACTCTGCCGAACCCTTCTTTCTGTCATGCTTTTCCGCTATCATTCCACTCGCCCTGTAATGCCACTTCTCTGTCATGGCACTCTCCTTGTCATGCCGACGAAGGAGGCATCTTCTCTTCTTTGTCTTCTCTTGTCATACCGGGGCACGAGGCATCTGACCCCACACTTCCCGGGTTCTTACTTCATCGGAATAACAAAGCAGCAGCCACACCTCACTCCTCCCCACGGTGAAATAATTCATCCGGCGGCCATTTCCCGGAAAGCTCTTCATTCAGGAATTTCCATTCGGGATTAAAACTGTTAATCAGCTCTTCCTTCTTACTTCTTCTCCATCCCTTTATTTCCTTTTCCCTTGCGATAGCATCGTTGATATAATCATAGCTTTCGTAAAATAGCAGGTAAAAAACATGATACTTGCCGGTAAATGTTTTGGAATTTCCCCGGCTCAAATAGTGTTCAACAATCCGTTGTTCAAGATTATTAGTAACGCCGGTGTATAAAACAGTTTTGGTGAAATTGGTTAGGATGTAAACGTAGTATTTCACCTTATGAACTTTCAAAACGATCCTGTTTATACTAAAAGTTACATACTTTTTTATAAAGGCTTCATGCGTCAAACAGATTCCTCCTTCGTCGGAATGACAAAGCAGCAAGTGAACTACTGCTTTTAAAGCTTCCTGAAAGATGAATATCCAATACAGTAAATGCCTCGTCGTTGTCATGCCGAGGCACGAGGCATCTGCCTACACAATCCACAGAGTCCTCCTTCGTCGGAATGACAAAGCAGTAAGAGCACCACTGCTTTGAAGACCTGCTGGAACATGAATATCCGATACAGTAAATGCCTCCTCGCTGTCATGCCGAGGCACGAGGCATCTGCCCTCTCCCATGCTTTTCTTTTACAGTAACAATAAGCATTCCCTGTTGCCACAAAAAAAACAGCGTCCCCTCCTCAGGGACGCTGTATCAGAAAAACACTGTAACAAGAAGACACTTTATAACCGGAACCCAATGGTCAGGCTTAATACCCGGTGTTTATTTTTTTCATCAGCACTGCTGTTGCTGCCGCTCTGCAATTTGGCTAATCCCAATCCATAGTTCACGGAGATCACTGCCGATTTGGTTTCAATACCGGCCAGCCCGTTCAAACCATAATCAAACCGTTTCATAATTCCGTACCCGGCACCTTCCTCATAATTGAGGGTGGAAGGATCATCATCCGACCATTCAATTTTATTTTCACTGTTGAAAGAAGTTCCCAGGAATTTTCCTTCTACTTTGTTCTTACCTGCAATACCCACAGCGATATAAGGACCGGCACCTGCAAAAAATTTCACCGGGCCGGTAGGTGTTTTAAAAACAAGATTCACCGGCATTTCAATATAATAAGGATTGGTTGTGGCCCGGTAATACGTGGCATCACTGGTATTGCCGGATTGGGTCTTTGATCCTTTACCAGTAAATAAAAGTCCCGGCTGCACCGAAAGAAAAGAGGCCAACGGCAGGTCACCAATAATGCCCAGCTGGAAGCTGCCCAATACTTTGTTATCATCCACACTGCCGTCATTAGTGACACTGATATTGGCCATATTGAAACCAGCACGGATAAAGGCCGACGATTGTTGTGCGTTAACAGATACAGCAGTTATACATACTGCCGCGATAAAGCATACGAATTGTTTATACATAGTTTTCATTTTTGTGTTACCACCCATTTTGCAAGGACCTTGCCAGAAAATATTTTTTGTCATACGGCTGTCAGCCTCACATACGTGGTACCTGTTATGTACGGATTGTCTTTATATAAAAATTGATAGACAGAAAGTAGGTGCAAAAGTTTAAACACGGCCTTGTTTACTAAATAATCTAACCTCTTTCTAAGACTGGCTTAATATTCGCCTTATACCCCGGAATTACCTTTATAAATTATTCAAATACAACTGCATGATAACTGTTATCATCCCGGTACTGAATGAAGGCGATACGATTGAAAATGTGGTCCGCTTTGCTTTCCAATGCAAACAGGTAACCGAAGTGATCGTGGTGGATGATAAATCACTCGACCAAACAGTGATGCATGCTAAAAAGGCCGGGGCCAAAGTAATTACCAGTACCAAACTGGGTAAAGGTGCTTCGATGAAAGACGGGTTGCTTTGCGCAGCGAATGAAATGATTGTGTTCCTCGATGGAGATATCGATCCGTACCCTGAACGGACCATTGAAAGCCTCACACTGCCGTTGTTAGAAGATAAAGCGGATTTTGTAAAAGCCTGTTTTACCCGTAATGCAGGAAGAGTAACTGAACTGGTAGCTAAACCCTTACTCAATATTTTATTTCCTGATCTCTCCCGTTTCTCTCAACCACTCAGCGGGATGATCGCTGGTAAAAAATACTTATTGCAACAATTGGATTTCAGTGATGATTACGGCGTGGATATCGGCATTCTCATTGATATGCACCTGTTGAAAGCAAGAGTACTGGAAGTGAATATTGGTTATATCACCAATAACAGCAAACCCTGGCAGGAACTGAGCCGGATGAGCCGGGAAGTATCCAAAGCAATCATCAGCCGGGCCATGCTGCAGCATAAACCCAATGCCAACCTCGAAGAATTAAGCCTGCTGAACGAAATAAGAGACCAGATGGATTTTGCCATCAAAGAAGAATTGAAAGGCCTTAGCAAAATGGTCGTCTTTGATATGGATAACACCCTCATGCAGGGGCGTTTTATTGATACCTGTGCACAGGAATATGGATTTGAAAAAGAGTTGCTGACCATCAGGAGCCTGGAAACTGACCCGGTCATTATCACCAAGAATATTGCAAAGCTGATGAAGGGATTAAATATCTCGCAGATACTGGCAGTGGCCGATAGTATCCCATTGGTGGAAGACAGCGGGGAAGTTATCCGGGAACTTAAACAAAGAGGTTACGTGGTGGGCATCATCAGTGACAGTTATGATGTAGTGGTGAATCATGTCAAAACAAAAATTGGTGCAGATTTTTCGCTGGCCCACGAACTGGAGTTCTCAAAAAGCATCGCCACCGGGGAAGTAAAGATGCCCTCTTTCTTTTTTAATCATCCTGACTCTGTTTGCAAACATAATATGTGCAAGTCCAATGCCATGCAGCATATCTTGTCGCACTATAAGATAGCTATCAGCAATAGCATGGCGGTTGGCGACAGCGACAATGATCTTTGCATGATCAAAAAAGCAGGGGTAGGTGTTGCATTCTGCTCTTCTAATGAATTGATGAATTTAATAGCAGACATTACTATAAAAGAGCCTTCGTTCAAAGAATTGCTGGAATTCGCATAACCTGCGAAACTGATTTTATTAACTGTTGTTATATACTTTGATCACCGGCTCCCGCAATGCAGCCGCTTCATCTTTACAATAGAAATGGATAACGTTGGCGATCGTATCTGCACTCACCCAGGTTGACGGATCGGCATCAGGCATACTCTTCCTGTTTTGCGGCGTATCAATCGTGGAAGGCACCACCACACTGGTCACCACATTCGTTCCCTTCGCTTCTGCATTCATCAGCTCTGCCAGCCGGAAGAGCAGCGATTTGGCTAACCCATAAGCTATCATTCCTTTACTGTTCCGCATATCCAGCCCCGGTTTTGACCCGATCAAAAAAATACGGCCGCTTTTTTGTTTCATCATCTGTAAAAAAACGGGCCTGGCAACATTATAAGCGGTTTCAAAATTCAGCTGCAGCTGCTGGCTGATATCCGCCGTTCCGGTTTCAGCAATAGAACCCATCGCAAAACCTCCTACCGTAAGTACAGCAGCATCGATTGTTCCATTCCGGCTGATTACAGAAGATACAAACTGCCGGGCAGACTCTTCTTCGGTAAGATTGGCGGTGGCTGTTTCAAAATGCTCATG